>CAYSXG010000013.1:0-15645 GCA_964434895.1 uncultured Solibacteraceae bacterium
CATCCAACCAAGAAGGCCACGGCGACGGTCAGCGTCGGGGCCCCGGCGGCCCTTCCGCCGGCGCTTTACCTGCCCTTCGACGAGGGCTACGGTTCCTCCGTCTCCGACGCCAGCGGGGCCAACGCGCTGACCTCCCTTCTAGGAACCCCCAACTGGGTTCCGGGAAGGTACGGATCGGCCATGGCCTTCACCGGCAGCACGAAGCTCCTGCTTTCGTGGTCGATGAAACTCGCTCCTTCGTGGACCATTTCCAGCTGGATCCAAACGCCCCTTCCCGCCACGGGGAACTGGCACACCCTCACGCGGGGCTACGAAGGCGATCACCAGGTGATCGTGCATTCCGACCAGGTGAGCCTCGGGTGCTACGACACCATGTCCGGCTCCGGGTTTCGGGACAGCGGGTTCCGGATGGACACGCTGGCGGCGGGATGGCACCTGCTGACGGCGGTGGGATCCGGGGGGACGACGCGCTTCTACGTGGACGGGGCGGCCGTGGGCAACGTCATCCCCTGGCAGTCCCAGACCAGCCTCTACTGCGTGGGCAGCTACCAGGGGCAGGATCAGCCCTTTGGAACGGTGGACGATTTCCGCCTGTACAACCGGGCCCTGACCCCTGGCGAGATCAGCGCGATGTACTGCCAGGACCAGTCCCCCCAAACGCTGCTCTACCTCCCCTTCGACGAAGGGGCCGGCTCCACGGTTTCGGACGCCAGCGGAAGCAATGGGCCGGGCGCCCTCCAGGGAAGCCCCAACTGGGTCCCCGGGAAATTCGGCACCGGGATGGCCTTCACGGGGAGCACGAAGCTCCTGCTCCCCGCCCCCCTGAGCCTGCCGCCCTCCTGGACGATCTCTGCCTGGGTCCAGACGCCCCTTCCCTCCACCGGCACCTGGCACACCCTGACGCGGGGAGCCGAGGGCGATCACCAGCTGCTGGTCCATTCCGACCAGGTCAGCCTCGGTTGCTACGATAACTCGACGGGCACCGGTTTCAGGGACAGCGGCTTCCGGATGAACACGCTCCCCGCCGGGTGGCACCTGATGACGGTGGTGGGCGGGGGCGGTTCCACGCGCTTCTACGTCGACGGCGCGGCCGTGGGCAACGTGATTCCATGGCAATCCAGGACCAGCGTCTACTGCGTGGGCAGCTACCAGGGCCAGGATCAGCCCTTCGGGACGGTGGACGATTTCCGGGTGTATGGACGGGCCCTGAATGCGGCGGAGGTCGGCAACCTCTTCAGCCTGCCCCAGGTGTCCCTGAGCCCCACCTTCCTGAGGCTCGGGCCCGGCCAGCAGCAAAAAATCACGGCCAAGGTGGTCAATGCCGCCAATCCGGCGGTGACGTGGGAGCTCCCGGACGCCAACAGCGGTTCCATGGCGGCCGACGGGACCTACACGGCCCCCTCCACGGCCCCGGCGGATGGGGGAGCTTTCCGGATCCTGGCCCGCAGCGTTCAGAATCCCAGCCAGACGGCGGCGGCCCGCGTGACCGTGGCCGACGCGAAATCCGCGCTCTTCGGCTCCTGGTCCTTCGAGGAGGGCCAGGGGGCGCTTGCCGCGGACCTCACCGGAAGGGGCAATACGGCCTTTCTTTCGGGGGACGTGAGCTGGTCCAGCGGGGTTCAGGGGGGCGGCCTCCGCTTCCCCGGCGTGGGCGCCGCGTCCATTCCATCCATCGCGGCCTTCCCGTCGACGCCCTTTTCGGTCTCCGGCTGGGTGCGGCTGGACCAGGTCAATCGGGGGGCCCAGCACAACCCCCTGCTCGGCTTCGGGACCAGCGCGAATGGATTGGTGCTCAGCGAATACCAGGGGCACGCCTACTTCGGCGGCTTCGACCAGCCCCTCGTGGGCAACAGCGCCCTGGTGGCAGGGCAGTGGACCCATCTCGCCTTCGTCTATGACGGGGTGCAGAAGCGCATTTACGTGAACGGCGCATTGGACGGGGCCAGGGGCTCCGCTCCCTTCGGGGGGATGGGCACCAACCTGCAGCTGGGGCGCATCCCGTGGGACGTCACGCACACGCTGATGGGCTCCATGGACGAGGTCCGGATCTATGGCCGGGCCCTCCAGGACGCCGAAGTGGCCGGGCTCTACACTCAGTCGGTCCACGTGGCGGTGACGCCCCACGAGCCCCTGCTGACGACCGGGAAGGCGCAGGCCTTCGCGGCCAAGGTGAGCGGCGCGGCGGACCCGGGGGTGAGCTGGGAGCTTTCGGAGCCCTCCGCCAGCACCCGCAGCGGCAAGGCCGCCGTGCGCGTGTGGCTCCAGCCGGGATCCAACAGCTCCCTGGATCGGATCCTCCCGGGGGTCTTCCAGCCGGGGGACGTGGTGACCCTCAGCGCCTGGTTCAAAGTGCCCTCCGGCGCCAAGGGGAAGCTCTGCCTGGCCAATTCCGGCGGCGACAAGGTCTACCAGATCGCCCCGGGCATGGGCCCGTGTGAGCCCACCAGCCTGAGCCTGCCCATGGCCCATGGTGGGCCCCTCCAGGTTTCCATCTTCCGGGATCAAACCCTAATCGAAGGCACCCAGTACGTGCTCTACGACGACCTGATGGTGACCTCGATGCAGCGTGGCCTGGTCCTGCAGGAGGGCTGGGAGAACGGGCTGAATGGATGGACCCCTTCGGGCCTCGCGGAACTGGTGAGCGCCCCGACGGACACGACCTACAACGGCAGCTCGTCCGCGATGCTGACCTACAACGACGGCAGCCTGGGCGTCGCGGCGCCTTCCATCCCCTCCAGCACTCGGTCCCAGATCCACGCCGCCCCGAAGGCCGGCGACGAAGCGAAGCCCTAGGCAGGCCCTGAACGGCCTGCGCGGCCCCGGGCCGAGCCCCCATTCCCTGCCGAATCGATCATCGAGGTTACCTATGAAGCGCTGGCCCAAGGTTTCGAAACCCTCCGCCTCCGTCCATCCCTCCGCGGCCCAGGTCCGGGCGAGGGCCATCGATCCCCGAAGGCTGACGCTACAGCTGGTGGCCGGGGCCGTCCTGTTCGCCTTGCCGGCGATGGCTCGGGGAGGGGGGGCCGGTCAAGGCATCGTCCTCCCGTCCCCCGTTTCGGGGATGGCGACGTCCATGAGCCGGGCCGTGGGGCCCTTCGCGGCCGGGGAGGTGATCACGGCCCAGGTGCGCTTCAAGGCTCCGGTGGGGACCACGGCGCAGATCGGCTTCCTGAGCTCCGCCCGAAGCGCCCCCCTCACCAGCGCCAGCGGGCCGGGCACCGGGACCTGGCAGTTGCTCCAGTGCAGCCTGGTCGTGGCCGCCGGCGGCCCCTTGACCCTGGTCCTTTCCGGGAGCAGCGACGGCTCCACGCCCCCGAACCTGATCTTCGACGAGGTGCTGGTCAGCAGCGCCCAAAGGGGCCTGGTCTTCGAGGACGGCTTCGAGGACGGGACCTTCTACAGTGCCTGGACCTTGGGAGGCTCGACGCTGGCCTCCCTGGCCTCGGCCGCCCCCCTGGGGGTCGGAACCCTCAGCGACGCCGGCGTCTACACCGCTCCGGCCAGCCTTCCCTCCGAAGGCATGCAGGTGCACGTGACGGCCCGCAGCAAGGCCGACCCCAGGCAGACGGATCGGGCCCTGGTGACGCTGAGGTCGCCCCTGGCCATCCTGCCGGCCTCCGCCGCGCTTCCGGCGGGGGGCCAGCAGGCCTTCCAGACGGTGGCCACGGGGTTGTCCGGCCCCGGCGCGACGTGGAAGGCCTCCGCGGGCTCCATCGACGCCCAGGGGGTTTTCACGGCCCCGGCCACCCCCCAAACGGTGACCCTCACCGCCACCAGCACGGCGGATCCGAGCCAAACCGCCACGGCCCTGGTGGCGGTGGGGGCCCCCAGCCTGGTGCCCTGGGCCCACTTCCCCTTCGACGAGGGGACGGGGACCCAGACCCAGGACACCACGGGCAACGGCACCCAGGGGAGCCTCCAGCCGGGCACCACCTGGGTGGCCGGCTACCAGGGCAGTGGGCTGAGCCTCTACGGCAGCGGGGGCGTGTCGCTCCGTCCCGCCATCAAGCTGGGCGGGGCCTGGACCGTTTCGTCCTGGGTGCTGACGCCCCTTCCGGCGACGGGGAACTACCACATGCTGGCCCAGGGGGAACGGGACGCGCAGATCCTGGTCCACTACGACGGGGTGAGCCTGGGCTGCTGGGACGGCCTGAGCAACAGCTTCAAGGACAGCGGGTTCAGGCTGAGCAGCCTCGCTGCCGGATGGCACCACGTGGTGGCGGTGGGAGAAGGGGGCAGCACGCGGTTCTACGTGGACGGCCAGGCGGCGGGGACCCCGGTGCCGGTGCAGTCGAGCGCTTCGATCGCGATGCTGGGAAATACCTTGGGCGGGAACCAGCCGCTGGGGACGCTGGACGAGGTGAGCGTCTACCCGAGGGCCCTGGGCCCGTCGGAGGTGCAGGCGGTCTACGCCCAGATCCCGAGGGTGGTGCTGACGCCGTCCTCGGCGCTGGTGCTCGCGGGGACGTCGATGCGGTTCAGCGGAGGGGTGGCCAATGCCCCGGACCGAGGGGTGACGTGGGCCCTTCCGGATCGAGGGAGCGGGAGCGTGGCGGCGGACGGGACGTACACGGCCCCGGCCACGCTGGACGTGGAGGGGGCGGTGCATCCGCTGGTGGCCTACCGGGCCCAGGATCCCTCCTACAGCGCCACGGCCTTCATCACGCTGCGTTCTCCGGTGGCGATCAGCCCGGCGAAGGCGGTGGTGGCCCTGGGGGGAAGCCAGGCCTTCGCGGCGACGGTGACGGGGCAGAGCAACCCGAACGTGACGTGGTGGGCCAGCGGGGGAAGCATCGACGCGGCGGGAAGGTTCACGGCGCCGACGGCGGCGGGGACCTACCAGGTGGTGGCCACCAGCGTGGGGGACCCGACGAAGAAGGCCACGGCGACGGTGACGGTGCTCGGCCAGCTGGCGATGAGCCCGGCGTCGGTGACGGTGCCTCCGGGCCTGTCCCAGGCCTTCCAGGCCACGGTGTCGGGTTTCGCGGATCCGGGGGTGACCTGGAGGCTCCAGGAGCCCGGCGGGGGATCGATCGACCGGAGCGGGGTGTACACGGCGCCGCTTAGGAACGCCGGGGTCTTCCACGTCAGCGCGGTGTCCGTGGCGGACCCGACGCAGGTGGGGACGGCGGTGGTGACGGTGCGGGTGCAGGTGAAGGCGAGCCCCTCCAAGGTGAGCCTGGCCAGCGGGGGCACGCAGGCCCTGTCGGCGACGGTGCTGGGGACCGCGGACACGTCGGTGACCTGGAGCGTGCTGGAAGGGGCGGCGGGGGGAAGCGTCGATGGGAACGGGGTGTACACGGCGCCGGCGACGGCGGCGGGGGTGTTCCACGTGCAGGTGACGTCGAAGGCGGACCCGACGGCCTCGGACATGGTGGTGGTGCAGGTGGCGACGCCGCCGGTGCTGCTGACGCTCAACCCGAGCAGCGTGGAGATGGGCAAGGGGGGGAGCGCGGCCTTCACGGCGACGGTGACGGGGAGCAGCAATACGGCCGTGACCTGGAGCGCCAGCGGGGGAAGCATCGACGGGGTGGGGAACTTCACGGCCCCGGCGGCCTTCGGGACCTACACGGTGCGGGCCACCAGCCAGGCCGATAGCACGGCCTACGCGGAATCGACGGTGACGGTGAAGGCCCAGGCGGGATCGGACAAGGCCTTCAGCTACGACGAGAACGGCAACCTGGTTTCGGACGGGGATCGGAGCTTCGAATGGGACGCGGAGGACCGCCTGGTGGCGGTGAACCTCGCGAGCGGGCACCGGACGGAATTCGGCTACGACGGATTCGGGCGGCGGGTGGTGATCCGGGAATGGGATCCGGACGCGGCCAAGGTCCTGCAGAAGACCAGCGAAAAGAAGTACCTGTGGATCGGAGCCCAGATCGCCCAGGAGCGGGACGCCAGCGGCGCGACGGTGCTGAGGCGGTTCTTTGAACAGGGCTTCGTGGACGGAGACGGGACGGCCCTGTACTACACCCGGGACCACCTGGGCAGCGTCCGGGAACTCACGGACGGAAGCCAGACGGTGCGGGCGCGTTATGACTACGATCCCTACGGTCGCATGACGAAGATCAGCGGCGATCGGGACAGCCTCTTCGGGTACACGGGGCATTTGTGGCATCCGCAGAGCGGGCTGAACCTGACCTTGTTCCGGGCTTATGATCCGAATCTGGGGCGGTGGATTAGTCGGGATCCTATCGCTGAAGCGGGTGGGCTGAATCTCTATGGGTATGTAGGGAGCGATCCAATTAGGCTGATTGATCCAACAGGTCTTTTTAGAATCTATACTACCGTCCCACCTCCCGGGTATACGATGATTGATTGGCAATATCATTTAAATTTTGAAGAGTTTCAAGCGCAAAGTAATATAAGAATTGATGCATATAAGTATGCAAATGATGCGGTTAGCTCATGGCATGCAACGAATTATGATGCGTTTAAGGATGATTGTGGAAAAGCCATTATTGGTTCAGGTATATCATGTGGAGTTAGTATATTTACTTCATTAGGAATAGGGTGCGTGCCTAGTTTGGCTGGTGGAGCTATAGGCATCTTTGCATCCGCTACTTGGTATACTTACAAGGACGCAAATGGAGAAGATCAAGTATATAAAGATGCTTTTGATAAATATATTCAAAATCATTAATTTATATATAAATTTATGCATGCAAAACCCAGAGCCTCAGAACTACATTCGGATGCTGCAAGCAGGCTAAGACTATGACTGCTGCAATCTCTTTTCAAGGGTAATAAAAGCCAAGGGCGTAGTAAAAAGTCATAAATTAAACACATAGGGTAAATGAAAAATTCGAAAATAAACCGGTTGTGACGAAATTAAAATGGGGCTGCTATGGACATCAAAATGTGGTCATCATACTTCTCAGTAAAGATACGAAATCATGGGTTGATCTTCCGTATATCGCGCACCCTTCGTCGAGGTTCCTCCCGTCGACTTGTGGCCGGGACGGTGTTGCTGGGCCTTCTGGGGCAGGCCTTGGGGATGCCCCTGCGGGCGGCGGTGCGGGTCCCGGTCGGTACCCTCCCTTCCCCCGTTTCGGGGATGGCGACGTCCATGAGCCGGGCCGTAGGCCCCTTCGCGGCAGGGGAGGTGATCACGGCCCAGGTGCGCTTCAAGGCCCCGGTGGGGACCACGGCGCAGATCGGCTTCCTGAGCTCCGCCCGAAGCGCCCCCCTCACCAGCGCCAGCGGGCCGGGCACCGGGACCTGGCAGTTGCTCCAGTGCAGCCTGGTCGTGGCCGCCGGCGGCCCCTTGACCCTGGTCCTTTCCGGGAGCAGCGACGGCTCCACGCCCCCGAACCTGATCTTCGACGAGGTGCTGGTCAGCAGCGCCCAAAGGGGCCTGGTCTTCGAGGACGGCTTCGAGGACGGGACCTTCTACAGTGCCTGGACCTTGGGAGGCTCGACGCTGGCCTCCCTGGCCTCGGCCGCCCCCCTGGGGGTCGGAACCCTCAGCGACGCCGGCGTCTACACCGCTCCGGCCAGCCTTCCCTCCGAAGGCATGCAGGTGCACGTGACGGCCCGCAGCAAGGCCGACCCCAGGCAGACGGATCGGGCCCTGGTGACGCTGAGGTCGCCCCTGGCCATCCTGCCGGCCTCCGCCGCGCTTCCGGCGGGGGGCCAGCAGGCCTTCCAGACGGTGGCCACGGGGTTGTCCGGCCCCGGCGCGACGTGGAAGGCCTCCGCGGGCTCCATCGACGCCCAGGGGGTTTTCACGGCCCCGGCCACCCCCCAAACGGTGACCCTCACCGCCACCAGCACGGCGGATCCGAGCCAAACCGCCACGGCCCTGGTGGCGGTGGGGGCCCCCAGCCTGGTGCCCTGGGCCCACTTCCCCTTCGACGAGGGGACGGGGACCCAGACCCAGGACACCACGGGCAACGGCACCCAGGGGAGCCTCCAGCCGGGCACCACCTGGGTGGCCGGCTACCAGGGCAGTGGGCTGAGCCTCTACGGCAGCGGGGGCGTGTCGCTCCGTCCCGCCATCAAGCTGGGCGGGGCCTGGACCGTTTCGTCCTGGGTGCTGACGCCCCTTCCGGCGACGGGGAACTACCACATGCTGGCCCAGGGGGAACGGGACGCGCAGATCCTGGTCCACTACGACGGGGTGAGCCTGGGCTGCTGGGACGGCCTGAGCAACAGCTTCAAGGACAGCGGGTTCAGGCTGAGCAGCCTCGCTGCCGGATGGCACCACGTGGTGGCGGTGGGAGAAGGGGGCAGCACGCGGTTCTACGTGGACGGCCAGGCGGCGGGGACCCCGGTGCCGGTGCAGTCGAGCGCTTCGATCGCGATGCTGGGAAATACCTTGGGCGGGAACCAGCCGCTGGGGACGCTGGACGAGGTGAGCGTCTACCCGAGGGCCCTGGGCCCGTCGGAGGTGCAGGCGGTCTACGCCCAGATCCCGAGGGTGGTGCTGACGCCGTCCTCGGCGCTGGTGCTCGCGGGGACGTCGATGCGGTTCAGCGGAGGGGTGGCCAATGCCCCGGACCGAGGGGTGACGTGGGCCCTTCCGGATCGAGGGAGCGGGAGCGTGGCGGCGGACGGGACGTACACGGCCCCGGCCACGCTGGACGTGGAGGGGGCGGTGCATCCGCTGGTGGCCTACCGGGCCCAGGATCCCTCCTACAGCGCCACGGCCTTCATCACGCTGCGTTCTCCGGTGGCGATCAGCCCGGCGAAGGCGGTGGTGGCCCTGGGGGGAAGCCAGGCCTTCGCGGCGACGGTGACGGGGCAGAGCAACCCGAACGTGACGTGGTGGGCCAGCGGGGGAAGCATCGACGCGGCGGGAAGGTTCACGGCGCCGACGGCGGCGGGGACCTACCAGGTGGTGGCCACCAGCGTGGGGGACCCGACGAAGAAGGCCACGGCGACGGTGACGGTGCTCGGCCAGCTGGCGATGAGCCCGGCGTCGGTGACGGTGCCTCCGGGCCTGTCCCAGGCCTTCCAGGCCACGGTGTCGGGTTTCGCGGATCCGGGGGTGACCTGGAGGCTCCAGGAGCCCGGCGGGGGATCGATCGACCGGAGCGGGGTGTACACGGCGCCGCTTAGGAACGCCGGGGTCTTCCACGTCAGCGCGGTGTCCGTGGCGGACCCGACGCAGGTGGGGACGGCGGTGGTGACGGTGCGGGTGCAGGTGAAGGCGAGCCCCTCCAAGGTGAGCCTGGCCAGCGGGGGCACGCAGGCCCTGTCGGCGACGGTGCTGGGGACCGCGGACACGTCGGTGACCTGGAGCGTGCTGGAAGGGGCGGCGGGGGGAAGCGTCGATGGGAACGGGGTGTACACGGCGCCGGCGACGGCGGCGGGGGTGTTCCACGTGCAGGTGACGTCGAAGGCGGACCCGACGGCCTCGGACATGGTGGTGGTGCAGGTGGCGACGCCGCCGGTGCTGCTGACGCTCAACCCGAGCAGCGTGGAGATGGGCAAGGGGGGGAGCGCGGCCTTCACGGCGACGGTGACGGGGAGCAGCAATACGGCCGTGACCTGGAGCGCCAGCGGGGGAAGCATCGACGGGGTGGGGAACTTCACGGCCCCGGCGGCCTTCGGGACCTACACGGTGCGGGCCACCAGCCAGGCCGATAGCACGGCCTACGCGGAATCGACGGTGACGGTGAAGGCCCAGGCGGGATCGGACAAGGCCTTCAGCTACGACGAGAACGGCAACCTGGTTTCGGACGGGGATCGGAGCTTCGAATGGGACGCGGAGGACCGCCTGGTGGCGGTGAACCTCGCGAGCGGGCACCGGACGGAATTCGGCTACGACGGATTCGGGCGGCGGGTGGTGATCCGGGAATGGGATCCGGACGCGGCCAAGGTCCTGCAGAAGACCAGCGAAAAGAAGTACCTGTGGATCGGAGCCCAGATCGCCCAGGAGCGGGACGCCAGCGGCGCGACGGTGCTGAGGCGGTTCTTTGAACAGGGCTTCGTGGACGGAGACGGGACGGCCCTGTACTACACCCGGGACCACCTGGGCAGCGTCCGGGAACTCACGGACGGAAGCCAGACGGTGCGGGCGCGTTATGACTACGATCCCTACGGTCGCATGACGAAGATCAGCGGCGATCGGGACAGCCTCTTCGGGTACACGGGGCATTTGTGGCATCCGCAGAGCGGGCTGAACCTGACCTTGTTCCGGGCTTATGACCCCAACCTGGGGCGATGGATTTCGAGGGACCCCATTGGGGAACGGGGTGGGGTGAATCTTTATGATTATGTGAGTAATAACCCTGTTCAATATGTTGACCCATATGGGCTAGCGGGCATAATCCCCGATCCCAATGGTGTAGTCCCGGGGGGGCCTTGGACCCCAAATAATGCTGGACGTCCTGGGAATTACTTTGGCCCGAAACCGCCAAAAGGCGGGAGACCGGAAGCTCAATGGGTACCTCCCGAGGCTGATGGCGGACCGCCTGGATCTGAAGGGTATTGGAAAACCAAAAAACCCGGGGGAAAATGGGACCAACGTTACGATCAGGAAGGCAATCCAATTACCCCCGATGAAGCACACCCAGGCCCCAAAAGCTGTGATAATAAAGACCCCAAGAAGGAGCCAGAGAAAGATCCTAACAAGCCCTCTGAGCGCAATTGGTCTATCCCTGAACTCCCAGATTGGGTCCCTCCTGTAGTATTTGGAATTGGCATTGGAATTGGTATTGGCATTGTTTTAGCAAATCCAGAATTATGGCCACTAATACCAACAATAGGATTAAATCTATCGAGAGCGAGATAAGTTGCCCACCTCTGGGGTCGGATTTAGAATAAAAAGCTGAGAATGATGATCCCCCACCGCCAGATTGCTTCGCGAAGGGAGGCCCCAGGCCGACCGGAGCGGGCAATCTTGGCGGGTCAGCCTGGGAAGTTTCAGGCTTATCTCTGGGGGACGGACCATGCCTCACCCTCCCCACTCCTCCCAATAGGCAACATCCAGCGTTGGACGGACAAATGGAAAGCGACGGTCGTACTGGACATAATTGGCGGCAAGACCACCGTCGCGTACGTGGCGCGCCGGCACGACCCGACCGTACCGAGGTCGAGCAACAACTCAGTGTTTGGCCTCCCGGGCCCGCTGGGCGCTACTCTGTGGTTAGGATATCCGCTCCGGGCACTGGGTTGATTCCATCACACAAAGAGCGTCAATATTCGTCTCGCGAGGGTGGTCAGCTTTGGTGTCGCTTGAGACTAACCATTAATGTAACATTGCATAGTAATTATAATTAGAACAAAATTCATCACAATAGAAACGGAGATATATAAATATATGCGATTCTTGGAAAAACATGAGGCTGAAGCTTATTTGCATACCACAAACATGAAGATTGGAACCTGGAACCAGATTGGTAATGATTCCGATTGCTGCACAGGTAAATCACTATGGCTGAGCCACCCCGCACCTAAAAACTGCTTTGAATTGCATAATTTTGCTCAACATGTTGTCGGGTGGCTATCAATAGGTGACTGGGGGATCTTTCAGATTGATAATTCAACATCGCTAGATGAAGCAGAAGAATTTTTAATTAAACGATTACTTTGTTATGAAATAAATTCAGAATCACCTCTAAATAGCAAAAGTATTCTTTTCGAATTCGATAAAAAAAACAATGACTATTTTGTGGATGAGCTTCTTTTGTGGAACCTTGTTTTTTTGTTTTTACTTTTTCAATGCCATGGTCAGATCGTATCATCGACCTGTCAAAATGGGAAATACATATCAATTCAAGATGGGTATGTATATTTTATTTCATTTGACGGTAATGATATTAACGATGCCAAGGAGTTAGTGAATAAGTTTAAAAATAATCCACTACAGGGTCCATAGTTAATTTCTCGAGTGTTAAGTTGTTTATCATAATCCAATCGTGTAGTGTTTTTCATCTAGTTGGACAAGATCGAGGCATATTCAGGGTGGGGGATGGGGGGTGTATTCCTATTTGTAAGAAATTCAGGATCGAGGCAAAGCGCAGCGATCCTCTTCCACCAGGTGGACCGGGGCCAAACTTGAAAGTGGCCCAGTGGGGGCGAAACCAAGGTCTATCCTAACCCTGTCTACGTTGGTGCCTCGTGGCGCTACCGGGCTTTCAGGCCCTGTTTTGGGGAGGGAGACCTTGATGGAACACAGGCGACTCGGGATGGCGGCCTTCATCGACTCCCATGGTGGTGCTCCATGATCCTCGCCTCTTGGCTCCAGACCTCCGCGCAAGACGCCCGGGATGAGCAGATCGGCTTTATGTCGGGCTATAGGTCGGTCTTTGTGTGTTTTTTATTATTCTAAAATGGTGGAAAAAGCGGAGTGCTTAGATCCCTTCATCGTCGCCCTGACCACGTGCTTGGATCGATCCGAACGCAGGGGCCTAGGCCCGCGCCTGAGGCGGCAGGGTTGGCGCGGATGGCTTCGTCTGTTCCCGCGCCACCCGATCGTCTTCGGGGCCGTGGGGTTTCCCGATCGGGCTACCCATGCGATTCCGCAAAGAATCCGCGATGATCGGACCGTCGGTTCCTCCCGGATTCTGCTGATGGGGCCCTAACTCCCAAGGATTCGTACTTGTTCATGCTCCGCCTTCTGCTCGCGCTCCTATTCGTCACCCTGATCCCGCTCCTGTCCGTCGTCTGGGTGGCCATCGACGTCCTCCGCACCCGGGCCAGCCGCTTGTGGATCTTTGCGGCCCTGGCCATGCCCATCATGGGGCCCTTGGCCTACCTGGTGACGGTGAGGGTCCTGGGGGCGGACGGCGCGGACCCTCCCTGGATGGATCTCTGGCAACGGCGCAGGGCGGCCCGGCGGCGCTGCTCGGAGATGGAGCTGAGGCTGGGGCATTGGCGGGCCCCGGGCCTGGTGGCGGAACTGGCCAAGGAAACCTGGGACCTGGGCCGCAGGCAAGAGGCGGTAGCCCTCTATTGCGAGGCGGTGGGGCAGCTCCAGGACCGTCCGGACGTGCATCTCGAAGCGGCGGAGTGCCTCCTGGCCCTGGGCCGTGAGGCGGAGGCCCTAGGTCTGCTGGAGAAGCTCGAAGGTACCTGGCCCACCCATAAGCCCGCGGAGGTCAAGCTCCTGCTTTCCCGTTGCCTTCCCGAAGGCCACGAGCGCCTGGAGCCCCTGCTTCGAGACGTGATGGCCGCCTCCACCCTTCCCGAACCCAGGGTCCGCCTGGCCTGCCTCCTGGCGGCTCGTGGCGAAGGGGCGGCGGCCCTCTCCCTCGCCCAGCAGGTGAGGGGCGAGGCCGCTTCCTGGCCCCGCTTCTTTTTGAAGCAGAACCGCACGTGGTTGGGCCTGGCCCGTCGGCTGGCCCGGGGCGGCGTGCCGCGCCTGCCCTCGGCCCGGGCCCTCGATGCCCGGGACAGGCGTCTGAAGGTGGCCGCGGCCGCGACGGGCCTGCTGCTGATCCTGGCCTTGTTGGGGGCCGGCATGTCCCCCCTCCTAGCGCGGGCCCTTTCCGAGGGCAAGGAGGAGTGGGGATCCGTGGGACAGGGGCCCCAGCGTGGAGTTCGAACGCCACCGGGTGGTCACGGTCGAATCGAACCCTCTTCAAATCCGCCCTCCGGCTGGGCCCCTTAGGGTGTTTCGGGGAATTCATGCCTCTTCTTTGGCTCTCCACTCTGACCTTCTTGGCGGCTGTTCTGCTTCTCGCCACGTCGATCGTGTCCTTTCGCCGTCAACAGAGGCGTGGGAAAGGCCCCCCGGGGAAGGCCCCGCAGGCGCGCCCGACCCACGGGGCGCCCCATCGCGTTCACGTCGTGCCATCGAGGCTCACCTGGAGCGACTCGGTCCTTGTGGAGGATTGGACGGCGGAGTTGAGGGGTCTGGGGTTTATCGACGCCGGTGACTTCACCTGCGAGGAGGTCCCCGCCCTCCAAATGCGCGGGCTGGTTCATGAAGCCTGGCGCATCACCGCCTCGATTCGAGAAGTCTTGAATGGCCCCGCGCCGCTCCTATCCATGGCTTCCCGAGCCTCAAGCGGCGATGTCTTCCAGGCAGTAAACCGCGAGGTGGGCGTCGAGCGGGAGCGCCCCCCCAACGTCCACAGCCGCCACCACGCGGACCTCGGCCCCGCGGCTCTTCTCGAAGCCTTCCTCGCCGAACGCCCGAGCCTCGATTGGACGGCCCCGGATCAGGCCAGCTACGCCCAAGACATCGAGAAGGCTTGGGCTCGTTACAAGGACTGGCGCAATTTTCAGGGCGGCACCCGCGAAGCGGAGTTCCGCGCCATCGCCGCGCGAAAGGGGGAGGTGCTCGAGTCCACCCTCCGAGTCGCGATGGACGGAGGCCACGAGCACGCCATGGAGGGCGTGAAGATCGCGCTCATGGAGCGCTACCGGTCCTCCCGAGGCCTGGCCCCGGATCACCCGGAACCGCGCGTGGCCTTCGTCCACGACCTGCTCCGGCCCGAGGAGGCCATGGAGCTGCTCTGCCAGCTCGCCGAACCCCTTGGAGTCCAGGTGGACTACCAGATCCGGGATGGGAACCTGCTTGATTCCAGCCATCTCCCGGGACCCTTGACGGTGAAGGGAGCGCGGGACCTCGTGCGCGAATTCAGTGCATGCCTGCCAGGGCCTTGGCGACCCGAATTCCTTGAATCCATGGATGCCCCCATCCCTGTCGATGTCTATGGCCTTCCGCCGGGTGGGTGAGTCCGCAAAAACGCGGGCCTGGAAGGTCCTGAAGAGCGACGACGTAGGAGCTCAAGCCCCTGCCTTTGGGAGGCCACGCGTTTCTTGCATTCCCTGGGGAGCGTCGCGTGGAAATGGGGCCTCGGCAACCGCCCCCTCGCGCCTCCACCGCCGTCTGCTTTCACGATGACGCCACGCGCGATCAGGCGGGCCCCGAGGGCGTGGAGGGGGCCGTAGGCCTTTTCCGGGCTGGAAAAGGGCTTCCGTATTCCCGTCGGAGCAGGGGATGCCCGGCGAGCAGGGCCTCGGCCTTGGACGCGGCCTCCGTGGCCGCCGGGCCCGATAAGCTGTAACCCAGTCCCAGGAGCAGCCGTGCTCTGAGCCCCGGCACGCTCAGGTCCTCCCAATAGGGTCGGGCCTTTTCGTAATCCGCCAGGTCCCGGAGGGCCATCCGCCACTCCGCGGTCGTCGGTTGTCCGAGGGTTCGGGCGCGAAGGGCCTGGACTTCGTGCAGGCGCGCGGAATACCAGCGCTGGCCTGGCGGGTCCACCTTGCGAAGCCGGCCCAGGAGCACCTGGACCGAAGCCAGTAGGGTTTCGATTTCCGGAAGGTCGGTTGGATACCGGCGCGCCCATTCCAGCAGGACGTCCAGCTGGATCTGGATCGCGATGGGGCTTTTCGGATCCAGCTCGCAGCCTTTGCGCAGGTTCGGCAGGGCCTCCCGGAAGGAGGGCCGGGGGTCCCTTCCGCCTTCGTCCAGCAGGCCGTAGCTGGCCTGGCACCAGCCGAGGCAGACCCAGCCGATGCCCTGGTCCTGGTCCGGCCGAATGGACATGGAGCGCCGCACCAAGCCGAGGGCCGTTTCGAGGTCCCCGCGCCACGCCTGGCCCGCCTGCCAATGGCGCTGGGCCCGATAGCGATAAGCGACGGCGAGATGGGTCAGCAGCTCCTCGTCGTTGGGGGATTCGGCGATCAGGCGGTTTCCGGTGGCGATGGCCCCCTCGAGGTCGGGCAGGGGGTCCTCGCCTCGGG
>CAYSXG010000014.1:0-3116 GCA_964434895.1 uncultured Solibacteraceae bacterium
CCGAGGTGATCCCTCGTGTAGAACAGCGCTGTGCCATCACTATCCACGAACCCCTGTGCGTAGAACCGCTTCAACACGGTCGCGCCATCGGCGCTGCGGGCTTCGGCGATCTCCACGCCATCCCAGAGGTATTTCTGATCGCTGGTGAGGGTGTTGTTGTCCTTTTCGATGATCTCCACCCGTCTTCCCATAAAGTCATACACAAACTCGCTACGATGCCCGGTTGATTTGATTGTGATGGCCGCGAGTCGATCTTCCGCGTCCCATTCGAAGCTGCGGTCCCCGTCATCCGTAAGATTCCCGTTGAGATCGTAGCTGAAAGCCCTATCCGTGCCGGTGGCACTGCCCACGAGCACGATGGCGCTTTCCTTCAACGTAGGATCCACGGTGCTGGTGGCCATCACCGTGAAGGTCCCGTAGGCGTTGGGGGCTGTGTAGAAACCATTGGCGTCGATGGTACCGCCGCTGGCCGTCCAGGTAACGCTGGGATGATCGCTTGTTCCCACCAGCGCGCTGAAGGAACAGGTTCCGCCCTTGGCTAGACTGATGGAGGCCGGCACCACCTTCATGGAAGGATCCGGCGCCCCGCCCACCACCGTAAAGCTCAGCGTGGCGCTCTTGGTGGCGTCGGCCCCCGACACCGCCTTCACCGTCGCGCTTCCCGGCACCTCCGGCGCCGTGTACCAGTAGCTGAACAAATCCTTCGGCCAAATCCGCCCCCCGCTCACCTGCCACGCGATGGACTTGTCCAAAGAGCCCGCCACCAGCACCGGGATCTCCAGCGTGTCCTGCGTATGGAGACTCGACACCGCTGGCCCCACCTGAAGAGAAACGAGCCTCTGCTTCTCCCCATAGCCGGACCCGCTGTTGCCCGTAGTCGCCAGGAACGTAGACCCATCCGGCGCGAAGGTCACGTCCAGAGTCCCCCCCGTATCGAAGCTGGCCACCAACCGCCGCCCCATCAGCGTCCCCTGCAGCGTGTGCAGCGTCCCCCCCGAAGGCCGCAGATCGTAGCTCCCCGTCACCTGCGTCCCCTTCTGGAAAAAGAGGTAGGGCGTGGCCGGGAAAGAGCTGGGATCCACATAGGTCCCGCTCGCATCGAAAAGCCCGTCCTGCGTCACCATGATCGGGATGGACTGCGTCACGCTCGCATCGAAGCGGGAACTCACCCTTACCGTGTAGACCCCCGGCGTGCTGGCGCTGAAGACCTGGTTGGCGTCCAGGCTGCCCCCGGTCGTGGTCCACACCAGCCCCGCGTCCGGCAGCACCAGGCCCCCGAGGTAGGCCGACAAAGGCAGGGAGACCCCCACCTTCACCACCGCGTCGGTGGGCACCACCGAAAGGACCCGCCCATCATTGCGCTTCGCGCTCCAATGGACAGCCGCCCCCGAGAAATCCGGCGTGGCCCAGCGGCTCCCGGCGAAGGAAGAGCCGTCAGCGCCGAACACCCCGTCGAAGCTCCCGACCGTTCCATCCCCGTGGGTCCACGTGCCCTTCCATTCCAGGCCCGTCAGGTTGCCCTGGAGCCTTTCCGTGCTGAGCCCCGGCACAAAGGCCGTCACCACCCCTCCCTGCTGGAAGAGGTTCAGGCTCGTGAAATCCCGAAGATCCGTGGCAAAGCCCCCCGACACATTCACCGCCCCGTCCAGCGTCACGGAGAAATCCCCGATGACCCTCCCCGCCGCGTCGGCATTGGGCGTGGCCCCCACCTGCTCGTGCTGGGCCGTGGCCGGGGCCGTGTAGGCTCCGCTGGCGTCGATGGTCCCGAAAAGAGCGTCCCATCGCACACCCTTGTTGCTCGTCCCCCCCACCAGGGCCCGGAAAGCCTGGGAAGCCCCCGCCTTCAGGGTCACGTGGGTGGGGATCACCTTGACCACCACCTGGTTGGCCACACGGCCCCCGCTGAAAGGCAGGGCCGTACCGCTGAAATCCGGCGTGGACCAAGAATTGCCCGAAAAACTCGCCAGATCCGCCGTGAAGACCACGTCGAAGGTCCCGCTACTGCCGTCTTGGACCGTCCAGGTGCCCTTCCATTCCAGGCCCGTCAGCGTGCCCTGAAGGGTCCCCATTGGGAGGCTGAAGCCAGGGTAGTAGGAGCTCCAATCCCATTCCCCGATGAGGGTGGCGCCGTCCTGATAGACCGCCAGAGAATGGTAAATGCCCCCCAGCTCTCTGGGTGTGTTGGTGGAACCGAACAGCCCCGACACGTCCGGCAGGGACACGGTCACGATGGCCGTGGCGCTGATGGCGGGGTCCGCGTGGCTGGTGGCCACCACGTGGTAGGTGCCGGGCGTGGCGGGCGCGGTGTAGGCTCCCGCCGACGTGATAGCGCCGCCGGCGGCCCCTTCCGTAATTGACCAGGTCACGGCGTTATCCGTGCTGCCGGAGACCGTGGCTGTGAAAGTGGCGGACTGGCCCACTTTCAGCGCGGCGCTACCAGGCGTGAGCACGAGGCTCACGGCGCTGGTGACGGGGAGATTCGCCGTGCCCGTGGCGGAGGTGCCGGCGGCGTTGGTCACTTTGCAGGAAAGGCTGAGGGTTCCCACGGCCCCGGCGCTGAAGGTGACCGCGTTGGCCGTGGCGCCGGCGGTGATCGTTCCCCCCGCGATCGTCCACGCATAGGTGGATCCGGCCTGGGCGGGCACGGAGGCGCTGAGACCCGTCGCACCGGCCAGGGCCGAGGTCGGCGCGCTGAGGGTGGCGTTGGGGGCGGCCACCACGGCAACGTTCTTCGTGCCGGTGGCGGCGGTGCCGGCGGCGTTGGTGACCTTGCAGGAGAGGCTCAGGGTCCCCACGGTCCCGGCGCTGAAGGTGAGGGCGCTCGCGCTGGCACCGGAGGTGATCGTTCCTCCCGTGAGGGTCCAGGCGTAGGTGGAGCCGCCCTGGGCCGAAACGGAAGCCGAAAGGCCCGCAGCCCCCGTGGTCACGTTGGCCGGGGCGGTGATCGTGGCATTGGGAGCCGCCACGACCGTCACGGTCTGGGTGGCGGTGGCGGCGCTCCCGGCGGCGTTGGTCACCGTGAGCTTGTATGCGGTGGTGGCGGCGGGGCTGAGGGTCTTGGCGGTGCCGCTGGTGATCGTCCCCACGCCGTTATCCACGCTGCCGGTGCCGTTGGA
>CAYSXG010000014.1:3216-15540 GCA_964434895.1 uncultured Solibacteraceae bacterium
CGGTGCCGCTGGTGATCGTCCCCACGCCGTTATCCACGCTGCCGGTGCCGTTGGAAAAGACCCCTTTCAACGTGGTGCTGGTTCCGGACGTGATCGTCGACGCCCCGGCGCTGAAGCTGGTGATGGTGGGGGCGGCGACGACGGTGACGTTCTTGGTGCCGGTGGCGGCCGTGCCGGCGGCGTTGGTGACCTTGCAGGAGAGGCTCAAGGTGCCCACGGCCCCAGCGCTGAAGGTGACCGCGTTGGCCGTGGCGCCGGCGGTGATCGTTCCCCCCGTGATGGTCCAGGCGTAGGTGGAACCGCTTTGAGCGGGCACGGAGGCGGAAAGGCCCGATCCCCCCGCGGTGGCGTTGGTGGGGGCGGTGATCGTGGCGACAGGGGCAGCCACCACCGTGATGGTCTGGGTGGCGGTGGCGGCGCTCCCGGCGGCGTTGGTCACCGTGAGCTTGTATGCGGTGGTGGCGGCGGGGCTGAGGGTCTTGGCGGTGCCGCTGGTGATCGTCCCCACGCCGTTATCCACGCTGCCGGTGCCGTTGGAGAAGACCCCCTTCAGCGTGGTGCTGGTGCCGGACGTGAGGGTCGCCGCTCCGGCGCTGAAGCTGGTGATGGATGGGGCGGCCACCACCGTGACCGTGGCCTCCCCGAAGGCGCTGGTCTGGGCCGTGCTGGTGGCCCGCACCTTGTAGGTGCCGGGGGCGGCGGCCGTGAAGACCCCGGCGGACGTGACGGTGCCGCCTATTGGCGCGGACCAGGTCACGGTGGTGGGGCTGACGCCGCTCAGGGTGGCGCTGAAGGCCTTGGAGGCGTTGACGGTGAGGGTGGCCGTGGCGGGGCTCAGGGTCACGGTGGCGGCGGCCATCAGGGGCAGGGCCGAGGGGCCTAGGAGGGTGCCAAGCAGCAGCGTGACGGGCAGGTGTCTCCAGGGGAGAACCGCCCGCACGCTCAGCACCCAGGCCCGAAGGGCGGTCGAGGGCAGACTGCGTTGGATCGCATCAAAGAAGGACTTTCCGAGGGGGAGACGCACGACGACCTCAGGCAAATGCGGAATCGGGGAAGCGATGACGGTGGGGATCAGCGGGTAGGCGAAGGCGTTGGCTTTGCAGGAACCTTCTTCCGTGAGCTCTTTCCGCCGGCGGGGGCCTTTGCGGGAGCGGTCATCGAGTAGGACCGCTGGCCCGTGATTTGGTTCACATCGTTATGGGTGAAGTTGGTCAAGAGGCCGTCGATCTGTTCGCTGGTGCGATTGCCGGCTGCGTCGTAGCCGTAGAGGTAGGCCCGCAGGGCGTTCCCCGTGGCGCTGCCGTCGTGGAGGGTGCCGTTCAGGAGCTGGCCCACGGCGTCGTATTGAAAGGTGAAGACTCGGGGCGCCTGGGCGTCCGCGGCCTGGGTCCAGGTGGCGATCTGGCCGCTGGCGTCGTAGTCGTAGCCGAAGGTGGAGAGATTAGAGCCGTCCCCTTTGAGGTTCTGGATGCTCTTCAGGCGGTTCAGGCCCGCAGCGTCGAAGTAGGCGAAGCGGCTCATCTGGCCGTTGGGATAGGCCAGGCTGGACAGGCGCCCCGTGGGCCCTTCATAGGTGTAGGCGAAGCTCCCCAGGGGGTTCGTGATCCCGCTCAGGCGGCCCAGGGCGTCGAAACTGCGGGTTTCGGAGACGCCGTTCACGCTGCGGGCCGTGACACGTCCCAGCTCGTCGTAGGTGTAGGCCAGGGTACTGCCCGGAAGGGGGCTGGTGACGCTGGCCAAGCGGCCGGCGCCCAGGGTGGGAGAGGCGCCAATGGGGTTGTAGGCGAAGGTGGTGGTGCCGGTGCCGTCGGTGGCTGCCTTCAGCTGGTTGTAGGCCTCGTCGTAGGCGTAAGACACCGTGGGGGTGGGCCTTTCCGCGTGGGCGTAGCTCACCTGACCGAGGTTGCCGTCCACGGTGTAGGCGTAGGAGGTGATCTGGCCCTTGGCGTCGGTGCGCTGGCTCAGGCGGCCGGTGCCCTCGTAGGCGAAGTCGGCGTGGGTCCTGTCGTCGTAGACCTTGCTGATGACGCGGCCCTGGAGGTCCCGCACCCACAGCGTGATGCGGCCGTTGGCGTCCGTGAGGCTCTCCAGGCTGCCGCAGCCGCACCAGCCCAGGCGGGTCACGCGGCCCTGGGGGTCCTGCACCTCCTCCAACTGCCGGAGGGCGTTGTGGCTGAGCAGGGTCCAGCGGCCGGCCCGGTCCCGGGTACGCCCCACGTCCAGCCGGTCGTAGACCGTGGCTTCATAGGTGCCGTCTGGGTAGTTCACCTGGGTGCGGCGGTTCAGGGCGTCGTACTGGAAGCTAGTGGTGGCCCCCTCCGAATTGGTGACGCTGGCCAGGGTGCCCGTGGGATTGAAGGCGAAGGAGGTGGTGGCGCCGGTGAGGGGGGCCTGGATCTGGGTGAGGTAGCCGCTGCCGTCGTAGGTGAGGGTGGTGGTCTCCCCTTTGGGGTTGGCGATCGTCGTCACCTGCCCCCAGGCGTTGTAGGTGAAGGTGGTGGTCTGCCCGGAGGCATCCCTAGCCGTGAGGGGCCGGTGCTGGGCGTTGTAGGCGTAGGAGGCCAGGAGGTCGCTGGCGCCCCCCGTGACGTTGCGGACTTCCAGCAGGTCCAAGCCGTCGGCGGAGTAAGCGTAGGTGGTGGTGCGACCCGCGGGGTCCCGGCGCTGGGTCACCTTGCCCAGGGCGTTGTACTGGTAGGTGCGGCGCTGCTCCGTGCCGTCGTCCCGCATGCGGGCCACGGCCGTGGGATAGGGGCTGGGTCCTTCGGTGATGGTATTGACGGTCTGGTTGTAGAAGCGCCAGACGCGGCTGGTGAGGGGGCTCTTGGTGCTCTCCAGGAGGGAGGAGGCCAAAGCATTGTCCCCCCGGTGCAGCCAGTGGAAGATCCTGGCCTTGGAGGTGTCCCCCGGCGCCAGGGCCATGGCCCGCTTGTTCCAGAAGTAGGTGTTGCGGTAGCCCAGGAGCACGTTGTCGAAGCCCGCGGGGGCCGTGGGCTCGGAGGCCGCGTAACCCCCATAGTCCTGGTAGGCCATGCGCTCCCGGTTGCCCTTGGGGTCCAGGGCCTCCACCCAGCGATCGGAGCCGCTGAGGCCCGTGGTGTAGGTGTGGGTGCCGTAGGGGGTGGTGAGGCCGTTGACGAAGTCCGCCGGGGCGTCGGGATTGGCGGTCGTGGGTCCGTAGGTGAAGCTGGACACCAGGCCGAGGGCGTCCGTGATGGAGGCCAGCTGCCCGCTCGCGTTGTAGGCGAGGGAAGCGGAGCGGCCGAAGGGGTCCGTCACTTGGGTGATCTTGAGGGGGTCCGAGGCCAGGCCGTAGCTCAGGGTGGTGATCTGGCCCAGGGCGTCGGTGACGGTGACGAGGCGGTACTGGGCGTCGTAGCCGAAGGCGAGGGCATTGCCGGCGGCGTCCACCCGCTGGGTGAGGTAGGTGCGCCGTCCGTCGGAGAGGCCGAAGACCTCCTTGGACCCGTTGGGGAAGCGGCGTTCGTAGGTGCCGTTGCCCAGGTCGGTGAGGGTGCCCCCCGTGGGGTTGAAGAGCTGGGGGCCCCCGCCCTGGTTGTCGTACTGCTTGGTGGCGCCGCCGCCGGATTCGTAGATCCAGGTCTCCTCCAGCACCGCCACGGCCCCGGGGGCCGGCTGGTGGAGCCCGGCCGTCCTGGCCAGGCCAGCCTGCTCGCGCACCTGGCGGGCCTGCTCGGCGCTGGGCCCCTTCAGGGGGGCCGTGGGGGTGCCCCCGCCGGCGGTCTTGTAGACGTAGGAGAGCCAGCCGAAGGTCCACTTGGGGCCCAGGTTGGAGAAGGAGAAGGCCTGGGGCTGGGCGGCGTCCACCTGGTTGTAGACGAGCTTGAACTTTACCGCCGGGCCCCGGGGCGGGGTGTAGCCCACGGGGAAGTCCCGCAGGCGCAGGCTGGCCTGATTGGGCATGAAGGCGTGGCGGGCCATGCCCAGATCGCAGTCGGGGTCCTGATCGTCGGGGGAATCGCCATCGTCGTTGGGGCCGTGGCCGCCGTCGGGGCCCTCGCCACCGCCTCCCCCGCCCTCACCACCGCCGCCGCCGCTTCCTCCGCCGCTGCCGTCGGTGCCGGGGTCGTTGGGGTCGTGGCCTGGCGTGGAGCCCTTGCCCCACGTGCGGGAGGCCTCCTCTTCCGTCAGGAGGCTCCAGGCCTGGCCCGGGAGGCTCGACCGGGCGATGAGGACGCAGCCGCTGGCCTCTTCATCCAGGGCCTCGGCGCGGATCCAGAGATCCTGGCCGAAGGTGGGATCCTTCAGCAGGTAGGCATCCCCGCGGCGCTTCACGAGGGCCGCGAAATGCCCGGCCTTCCAGTGCACCAGGCTGGGCACGACGACGTCGGCGCCGGGCTCGCGCCGGGCCGCCACCAGGTCCAGGCCCACCTCCTTCGCCAAGGCCTCCACCTGGGCCAGGGAGGTGCCCTGGTGGGTGGAGGGGCAGGCCTCGATCTTGGGATGGAGGCCCGTGCCGGGACGGAGCACCTCCAGAAGGTTGCCCAGGGCCATGGGACCGCAGCGGTAGCCGCGGTCCGGATGCAGGTTCATGAAGGCCAGGCCCGCCTTGGCCAGTTCCACGCGGTCCGAGGCCGAGCCCCGCACGGGGCGCCCCTGGAGTTCGGCGAAAAGGGCCTGGAGGGATTCCCGGCGCCCCAGCCGGGCCCACAGCTCCGCCAGCTGCCCCACGGCGAAGTCCGCCACCGCCCGCTCCGAAGGCTCCGTGGCCCCCCTGCTCAGGGCCCAGGCGCTTTCCCAGGCCTTCAGGGCCCGGGAATAAAAGCCGATCTGCCGGTAGACCAGGCCCAGGTTGGCCTCCAGGGAGGCCCGCCAGGGGGAGGCGGGGTGGGCTTCCAGGAAGCGGTCCAGGCCGGAGAAACGGTCCGGGCCGCCGCCCAGGTAGGCCTCCAGGGCCCGGGCCAGGACGGCGTTCTCCGCCTCGCTCGGCGCCCCGCCCACGGGCACCAGGGGCTCGCCGAAGGGCCGGAGGGCCTGGAGGCTGGCGACGCTGGGGGCGGGGGCCGTGGGCGCGGCAAGCTTGGGCGCGGGGGCCGCCAGGAGGGGCGCCCCGGCGGCGAGGAGGCGGACCCAGGAGGAAAGGCGGCGGGAGAAGGCGTGGGGCACGAGGACCTCGAAGGGGGGCCGGGCGGGGCGAAGAGGGCGTCGGGGGGCGACCGGCAGGGCCGGGGCTTCCTGAAGGGGTTCGGCCGTCTTGGGGACGTAAAGGCGAAACCCCGCCGTCCGTGGAAGCTGACCGAGGCTTAAGAATAGCAAAGGGGTCTTGAAAAACCTAGGGACTGAGCGTGTCGTAAAGCTTCAAATTGAAAGGTTTGAGTTTCTTAACAACACTTAACATACATCAAGCCACGAGGTGGTTCGCTCGATTCTGTACGCGGTGGTGGAGGTGGAAGAGGAGCCCTTTCCGGTCTTTTCAGGATAGCCCTCGCGGCCCGGTCGGACTGTAAAAGGCCGGTCACAAGGGCGACCGCCAGGGCCAAGGCTACGAGGGTGGGGACCCGATCCGGAGGGCTTCCGCCGGGCCGATGAAGCCGGCGGCCGGTCCGCGGAGAGGGACCGCCGAACCGCGAGGGCACCCCCCGCCCTTCTTCACGGGAGCCTTCCAGAGATGTCCCCGATACCCCAGGCCCAACCCGCACCCGGCCTTGATTTCCGGCTGGATGAGTAAAGCGACATGACGAAAAAACCTTCAGCTAGTTGAACACTGCGGTTGGCTCGACCCCCGCTTTGAAAATTCCGCGGAAGGACCCGCACGATCCCATTCCTCCCCCACCCTGGCCCGGGCCTTCAATCCCTGGGCCAGGACCAGCGTGGCGCAGGCGGCCTCCCATTCGGGGTCCGGGGCAGGAGGGCTCGACACGATGTCGAGCCCTTGGATGGGTTCTCTTCCTGAGGATGAGCGCAAGGGCTGGCGCCTTCCCCCTGGAAGGGCCTGCGCTCGTCATCAGGACGAGCCCCCTCTGCTGCTTTCGGGCGGGGACGGGATTTTCAAATCCGACCCATGGGGTGCCTGCACCAACGCCTCAAAAATCCACGGCTTCAGCTCCCGCAGTCGCTCCAGATCGGCAGCCGACACCTCCGCTCGGGGGCGAAAGCGAAACAGAGTCTCCAGAATCACCCGCAGCCCCGGGATCCTGTGCCTCCCCGTTCACCACTCGGGCGAAGGCCAATCCGGTGCCCCTGGCGGGAAGGGCGTTCTTCTCCCCGCCCGAAGGCTTGCAAGGCAGGCGGCGCAGGCAGCCTCCCATTCGGGATCGGGGGCAGGAGGGCTCGATACGACGTCGGGCCCTTGGGTGGATGGGTTCTCCCCTCGAGGGCGAGGGACAGGGCCTTCACCCAGGGCCCCCAAGGACGCAGGCGCAGGGCTTTTCCGGAGGTGGTCCGCCAGCTCTTGCCGGCAGGACCGAAGGAGGGAGCGATCCTCGGGGCCGAGGGCCTGGGCAGGGCGCACCCAAGGGCGGCCCTGCTCCAGTCCGAACGTGAATCCTGCGGCCTCCAGGCGGGCGACGAGGGCGGCGATCACAGGTATTCCCGATCGTCGGTTCCCGTGGGCCCGAAGTGGGCAGGAAGATAACCCTGAGAAGATTCTGGGGAAACAACCGTCCCAGCCGTCCCGCCGTCCCAACCCGCGCCAGCATTGAGTTTGAGCGAGGACGGTTGCTCTCCAACAACCGTCCCAGGGTGCCCATCAACCGTCCCAGGCCCTCCCACGAGATGGAGAGGCACTGGGACGGCTGGGACGGTTGGGACGGTTGACCCCGAACTACCGTCCCACTGTAAACCCGCACCAACACTGCATTGGGACAGCTGGGACGGCTGGGACGGTTCTTTCTTCTCTTCAAAAAGAGATAAAGAAGAAAAGGTAGAAAGAGGGGCGGGGTATTGGATGCGGGCGCACCGGCCCTTCTGGGCTCCCGTGCCCCTGCTCCCGTCGGGGTTCACCTCCCAGCCGATCAAGCGGAGCTGGGGGGCAGCCCTTCGCAGCTTCTCCCCCAGCTTGTTGGCAGCTGGAGGCCAGACAGGCGGAAGGGGGTGGGGTTTGACGGCGTCCAGCTTCATCCGCAGCTCGGTCATCGTCCCCCCGAAACTCCACCGCCCCCCCTGGCGCCTCGCCAGTTCTTCGAGGGCCTGGACGAGGGGATCCCCTTCCGCCACCTTGGCCGCCACGTCCGCTTGCCGCTTCTGGAAGAGCTGGGCGAAAGCTCCTGGCTCCCAGCCCAAGGCGGGTTCGGCCGCGGCCATGAGCTTGGCGGTCTGGGCCATGCGAGGCAGGCATTCCAGGTGGACATGGGGGAGACGGCCCAGCGCCGACGCCAGGACGTCGAGTAGCCCCCCCAGGGCCGCGGGAAGGGCGGCATGAAAGGCGGCGTCCAGCTCATCGATGGGCTTCCGCATGTCGTCGGGGATGCGTTGCAGCGTCACGCTGAAGGCGCGGTCCGCCAGGTCCGAACGGGTCAGCTGTTCGCTGATGCCATTGAGGATGATGGGCGAGGCCACGCGGAAGACGGATTCCTCGTCGTCGGTGTAGAGGGTTCGACAGGCGTAGCCGGTGTCCAAGGCCATGGCGCACAGGGCGTCCGCCAGCCATATCGGCGGGGAGCTGAGGTTGTCGAGCGTGAGGGCGAAGGCCGCTTGGGCGGCGACGAAGAGATCCTTTTCATCCTTGGGGCACTTCCTCAAGGGGGCGGCGTTGGGGTCCACCAGGGCGCGGGCGTAGCGCGTGGCCGTGCTCTTGGCGGCCCCCGGCTCCCCCCCGAAGACCAGCACCGGGTACTCCCGGCCCGCGCTGAGGGCGGCCAAGGCCCAGGCCACCACCAGGCGAAAATCCTCCTCCTCGCAGGCGAAGAAGGGCCGCAGGGCCTCCACTTTGCCTCCAGGGCTCGGACTCGGAAGCGCCAGCATGGACTTGGTCCGGGTGAACCTCACGGGCGCCTCGGAAGCGGCGCGAACCCGCCAGCCCTGGGGCGTCACCTCCACCACGTCCCAGGTAGGGGCGCCAAGGTCCAGGTAGACGTGGCCCTGGAACCGCGCCACGCGACGGCCCGTGGGGTACACCGGTCCCGATTCCAGAGCTTCGGCGATGAGGTTTTCCAAGACATCCTTCTTCGCCTGCGCGGGCAGCGCCTTCCCTTCCTCCCGATAAAAGAGGCTCGCCAGCCATCGCCCCGCCGGGGACTCGGCGCCTGATTTCAGGCGGTAGTGCTCCCGGTGCTCCCCCACGGGCCCACCCACGGAAACGGTGAGGTGGGGATTGCCGGCCTCGTCCTTCCACGCCTCGACCCCCGCCTCTTGAGCCAAGAGAAGGGCCTTGGTGGCTGCGGAGGGGCCGCGCTTGGACCCCAGGCCTTCGCTGGGCCCGTCCTCGCCTCCCTGTGGCTTCGCCTTCCTGGAGGCCCTTGCGGGCTCCTCCGGCCCCACGTTCACCGCACTTTCCAGAATGGCCCGCAGGTCCACCCCTTCCGGCGCGGGGTCCGCCAGGTCCCAACCCCCGGGCCCGGTCTTGCCCGGCTTGGCCCAGGCTCGAATGGCCTCGGGGAGTTTTACCAGCCGAAGGTCAGCCACCCGGCCCCGGAGCTGGGCCAGCGTCCCGGCGGCGTACGTATCTCCGGAGGCGTCCGCATCGGGCCAGACGGTCACGCGGCGGCCCGCCAGAGGGCTCCAGTCCGCCGACCTCGCCGAATCGCTGCTCCCGCTCGTCACCGCCACCACGCCGGGGAACACCCGTTCGGCGGCCTCGGCGGTCTTCTCCCCCTCCACCACCACCACGGGAGCGTCGGGGTGGGCAGCCAGCCGGTCCAGCCCGTACATGGGCCAGGGCTTGGGCGGGGCCTTGGGTTTCCAGCCGTGGCGGCCTGTCTTCAGGTCCTCGCCATAGGTCCAGGTCCTCACGTCCTTCCCGCCTTGCCCGTCCCCGGTGCGGACCCGGAGCAGCAAGAGGCCCCCCTGGGCATCCCGCACCTCCCAGCGGCCCTCCTCGCCTCGCTGGGGGCCCAACGGCGGGGCTTCCTCAGGCACGGGCAGGATGGGCCGGAAGACGTCTTCCCTCTGGCTCCTGGCGGCCTTCGGGGGCTTGGCATCCAGGGCGATGCCGAACTCACGGGCCAGATCCCTACATGCCTCGCCCTGCTCCATCCCGAAGAGCCAGGCGTACAGGCTCACCAGGTCCGCCCCCCCGTCCACCTCGTTCGAAAAATCCTTCCAGACGCCTTCGGAGGCGCTGATGGAGAAGTTCTTGGCGGTCCGGTCGGCGGGGTCTCGCGGGTTGCGAACGACCCATTCATCCCCCACCCATTTCCCATCGGGCAGCCATTCGGGGAGCAGGGTCCGGGCCCGGCTCAGGGCTTCGGCTTTTACGGCCTCGAAGGGCAGGCGCTTCATGCCGTACCCCCCGCCCGCGTCTCGGGGCCCATGTAGTGCTCGAAGGCCAAGAACAGGGCCCCGAGCGGGAAGATATCCACGCCCGAATCCAAAATCGTGGTCTCGCCTCCACCCCGAATGTCCAGCTCGCAAGGAAGAGGGTCCGCCCCGTCCTTCCGGTAGACATTGAAGGCCAGCCGGCAGCTCTTCCCTGGAGGAGCCAGGTGGGCCATGGCCGCAAGGGTGAGCAACCCCGCAGCTACGGCGGCAGGGTCTTCCAGGCGCTCCAGGTAGCGCCGAACGGCTTGGGCCGCGCCCTCCGTCCACCCATCCCCCCGAGTCAAGGGGGTATGCGCCATCACGAAGGCGTGAAGGGTCGTGGCCGTGCAACCGAAGGGGAAGTAAGTCCGCATCGCCTTCCAGGCTCCTGGCTGAAACCCGGGCAGGATGGACTCCAGCGCCTCCCACTGGCGCCCTCCAGGCGCTTCATTTGAGAGGGGCGTCCTCCGAGAGGTGTTCCCCCCTCGGCGCTGGATGGCAGCCTGGAAGGCGGGGTCTTTTAGGGCCCCGGCCCGGTCTAAAAGGCGGCGCATCACCTCCAACAGCTCCAGAGGGATGAGGTGGTTCCCATCCGGAGCCACGAAGAGGGCCACGCCTCCCGTGCGCTCCAGGGCCCCTTTGAAAGCCGGGTCATCCAACAGGACCACCGGGGCGACGGAGGGGTGGTGCAGCATCATCTCGTGCAGGAGGTCCAACCCGCCCGCGTCCCAGCGCACGGGCACGGCATCTTGGATCGCGCTCATGCCGCACCTCCGATCCCTCGGAGAACGTTGGGAGCGCCGGGTCCGGGGAGGCTTGCTTGCTTCCGAAGCGACCAGGAACGAGCTTGGCAAGGCCGCTTCATCACAACGTTCTGGCCACCGTCCATGGGGGCCCTGTGCTTGGTCATTTCAGGCCCCCTTCTTCAGCCGAGCCATGAAGGCCTGCACTTCATCTGTTGGAATCACCGTGCGCCGCCCGATCTTCACGGCTTTGAGCTGGCCTTCCTTGATGAGCCGGAAGACGTTGGTTCGACCGATCCCAAAAGCCTGGGCCGTCTCCTCAATGGAAAGGCCCACCCTTTCGACCGGGGGGAGTTTGCTGAGCTTCATCTTGGCCTCCGAAAATCCGCACACGGGCGGATGCATTCGAAGGTCACGTCCTGAACCCTTACGAGTTGGCCAAAACGGTGAGACAACTATTTTTACATTGAACTGCAAAGGATTGAACAGCTGCATTACGCATCTTTTTTCCTATTAAGCCCTGCTTCCCCGCCCTCAGAAGGGTCTTCAGGCCTTCCAGGTTCAAGGGCGTTGAGGGGTGAACATCCGGGTCCTTCGGGTCTCTGAGGGCTTCTCGACGAGGTGCCCCATTTCGTGCCCCTCAGGTGGGCTGCGTGAAGTGGATCTAGCCCCAATCAGGGGGCGGGATCTGGCTCGCTCCCCGCGCAGAATTCCGCCCAGGCCTCCATGAGTTTTCGTCGCTTCCCCAATAGGGTCGAACGGGCATAGGCCGCTTCAGCTTTGTCTTTCAACTGGTGCGCCAAAGCGTGCTCGATCACCTCACGTGGAAAATGGGTCACCTCTCCTGCCCAATCCCGAAAAGTGGATCGGAACCCATGTACCGAAATGTCCGTCCGCTCCATGCGTCGAAGCAGGGCCGACATGGCCGCATCCGACAGGGGTTCCCCCTCCTTGCCCCCTGGGAACACATAGGCACTTTTGGCGACCGCCTTCAGTTCGCGGACGATGGCCAGGGCGCGGCTTGACAGGGGGACCGTATGCTCTTTCCGGGCCTTCATCCGTGCTGCCGGAATCGTCCAGATTCCCTTTTCCGGGTCGATCTCCGCCCAGGTAACCCCGATGGCTTCGCCGGTTCTGCACGCGGTCAGAATGGTGAATTCAAGAGCCAGCGCTGCGGCGCCATGGTGGGTCCCAAGAAGGCGCATGAACGCGGCCATTTCCGTGTGGGCCAAGGCCGGGAAATGCTCGGTCTTCTGGACCTGGGACGGCTTGGGCAAGAGCTGATCCAAATGCCCCTTCCAGCGCGCAGGGTTCTCCCCAGATCGCAGCCCGCTGACCGTAGCCCAGGCAAGCACAGCTTCGATGCGTTGGCGCACGCGAGAGGCCGTTTCGTTCTTGGAGGTCCAAATCGGGTCCAGCACTTGTCTGACCAGCGGGAGATCAATGGCCGACACCGGCAAAGACCCGATCACCGGAGAGGCGTAGGTGGCCAGCGTACTCGTCCATTGGGCGGCGTGTTTCTGGTTCTTCCAGCCGGGGCTCCGGTCGGCGATGCACTGCGCGGCGGCCTGGTCGAAGGTGGTGTACCGCGCCTTTTCCGCCTTCACCTCGGCCTTGCGGGCCAGGCGCTCCTGGAAGGGATCCTTGTGTTCTCGAAGGAGGGCACGAAGCTCGGCAGCCTTGACCCTCGCCATTTCGAGGGTGACATCCGCGTAGGACCCCAAGCCCAATTCCCGGAGCTTTCCTGTGGCGCGGTCTCGGTAGCGGAAGGTCCAGGACTTCGTCACCTCATCCGATGGCGTCCGCGCCCTATCGGAGCCTTTCCCCGGGCCTCTTTGGGTGATTTGAAGGTACAGGCCGCCCCCGTCGAGGAGGTACCCGGGCGTGCGGCACTTTGCGACCTTCGCCGCACTCAATTTGTGGTGCCCGGTCCTCACCCTTCCCCCCTTCTTCAGGGAGAAGATAAGGCAATTCTACCCATACCACTACCCATATTCTTTTTCCGATTCCCGGCGAAAACTGAAGGACGAACTCGAACGCCTACGGAATCAAATGCAACACAAGTACCAAAAATTTCAATCATTAGCATGGACACACACGAACACCCACGATCACAGGTGAAACATAGTTAGGCGGACCCACTCTCCGCCAGACCGCGCCCCCG
>CAYSXG010000015.1:0-15421 GCA_964434895.1 uncultured Solibacteraceae bacterium
TGCATCCCGGCTGGCCTCCGTCGCGGCTCGCGGGATTTTTAAAACACCCTCTTAGAGCTCCAGGAACTGCGGCCCCGCGTGGGTGATGCTGCCGGCCCCGAAGGTCAGCACGAGGTCGCCGGGGCAGGCGAGGCCCTTGAGGGCCCGGGGCAGGTCCTCCACCTTGGCCACGTGGTGCACCTCCCGTTGGCCGTGGGCCTGGAGGCTCTCCGCCACGCTGGCCCCGGTGATGCCGGGGATGGGGGGCTCCCCGGCGGCGTAGATGTCGGTGATGAGGACGACGTCCGCGTCGTAGAAGGCCCGGCCGAACTCATCCAGCAGGGCCTTGGTGCGGGTGTAGCGGTGGGGCTGGAAGGCGGCCACGATGCGCCGCTCGGGGAAGCCTTCCCGGGCGGCCCGAAGGGTGGCGGCGATTTCCGTGGGATGGTGGCCGTAGTCGTCCACCACCAGCACGCCCTCCTTCTCCCCCTTCCGGCTGAAGCGGCGGTCCGCCCCCGTGAAGGTCCTCAGGCTCTCCCGGATGACCGGCACCGGCACCTCCAGCTCCAGGGCCACGCCGATGGCCGCCAGGGCGTTCAGCACCATGTGGGGGCCCGGTACCCCGAGGGTGAAGGGGCCGAGGTCGGCGCCGAAGGCGTTCACGGAGAAGTGGGTCTCGAAGCCCTCCTGCCGGATGTCCGTGGCCCGGAGGTCCACCTGGCGGTTGAAGCCGTAGGTGCGCACCTGGCGCCGCAGGTGGGGGCGGACGGCGGCCACGTGGGGGTCGTCCATGCAGGCGAAGACGCAGCCGTGGAAGGGGATCTTGTTGGCGAAGGCGACGAAGGCCTGGCGGATCTCCTCGATGTCCTTGTAGTGGTCCAGGTGCTCCCGGTCGATGTTGGTGATGACGGCGATGCTGGGGGTGAGCATGAGGAAGCTGCCGTCTCTTTCGTCCGCCTCCGCCACCAGGCAGGGGCCCTTGCCCAGCCGGGCGTTGGAGCCCAGGCTACCCAGCTTGCCCCCGATGACGATGGTGGGGTCCAGGCCGCCCTGGTCCAGCACCTGGGCGATCATGCTGGTGGTGGTGGTCTTGCCGTGGGAACCCGCCACGGCGATGCCGTACTTCATGCGCATGAGCTCGGCCAGCATCTCCCCCCGGGGGATCACGGGGACCTTGGCCCCGTGGGCCGCCACCACTTCGGGGTTGTCCCCCTTCACGGCGCTGGAAATCACCACAACCTGGGCGTCCTCGATGTGTCTTGCATCGTGGCCGATCTGGACGCGGATGCCCAAGGAACCCAGGCGCTCGGTGGCCGGGCTCTCCCGCTGGTCCGATCCCGAGACGGAAAAGCCAAGGTTGGCGAGCACTTCCGCGATGCCGGACATGCCGATGCCCCCGATGCCAACGAAATGGATGCGCCGAATCTTGCCGAACACGCCTGCTCCGATCCTGGATAAGGGCCAGCATACCTCTTCCGCGCTTCGGGCTCGCCTCCGGACCCCCGAGGAACGAAACTCTGGACGGGTGGCACAGAGTTAGCTAGAAAAGAATTCTATTCCCAACACCCTTCCAAGGAGGTACCCGATGCACATCCCCTCTCGTGCTCTACCCCTCACGGCCCTTCTTCTGGCTGGAACGGTCTTGGGCGCAGATTCCCAGCGGCGGGAACCCCGGGAGCCCGGCTCGGGCCGCGGCGGCGCCAGCACCCCGGCCTCCCCCGGCAACCCCTCCAATAGCCCCGTCCATCGGGCCGCCGGGGTCCCGGTGCCCGGACACCCCGCCTCCTTCGCCCCTGCCAGGATCGTCGTGCCCCGCTACATGCCCCGCTGCGCGCAGTTCCCGGACTGGGCCTTCTGGGGACACCGGGACATCATGGCGGAGATCCAGTGGCACGCCCGCCAGGGCTACATTCCCGTCAGCTCCATCCCCGACGAGGAGAAGGAGATGGCCGGGGTCTCGGAATTCCCCGCGGGCTGGAAGGCCTACGGGATGGTGGTGCCCCCCGGGGGCAAGCTCCACGTCCGCCTGAGCCACGTCAACCAGGGCTGGTTCCGCCTGGCCATGGTCACCAAGTGCGGGAACCTGGGGCCCGGGATGCTCCAGAACCTGATCCCCACGGGCCATCCCGAGGTGCGCTACACCAACCCCACCAAGGAGACCCAGGCGGTCTACGTCATCGTGGACGATCCGGGCTGGATGTCCTCCAAGGCCTTCCCCTACTTCCTCACCATCGACCGGGACTGGGACCCCGCCCAGGTGGACAAGGAGATCAAGCCCGCCCAGGGCATCTGGGCCGGGGATCCCCGGGGCATCAGCGCCGAATTCGGGGCGCCCCACTTCCGCGCGAGTTTCACCCACGCCTCCTGGTGGTGAAGGCCGGTTCCGGCCATTAGCTCCTGAAACCGGCGCCTCAGCCCCAGGGGCAGGCGCCGGTGACCTGCATGCGGAAGGCGGCCCTTTCCAGGCTGAGTTCCGCCCGGTCCCGGTCCTGGGCGGGCTCCCCGTCCAGGTGCCAGGGCAGGGGCCGGTCCAGGCGGAGGCTGCCCCGCAGGATGCGGCCCTCCTCCCGGAGGCGGGTGTGGCCCTGCTCCCGAAAGAGCTGGGGCACCTGGGTGAAGAGGTCCAGGAAGCCCGGGCGGTGCAGGCGGGCCCAGTGAAGGACCCCGTCCGTGGGATCGGCCCGGGGGGAGATCCAAAGACCGGAACCGTACTGGGGCAGGTTGGCGAAGCAGAGGGACCAGGCCTCCGGAGGCAGGCCCGGCTCGGGCCCCCGCCAGGCCCGGCGCAGCCGCTCCCCGCGCCCCAGGGGAGCTTCGGGCTCCAGCTCCTCCGCCTCCCAGGCCAGGCCCACGGGCCGGTGGTTGCGCCAGAGCCCCAGGGAGGTGCGGACGTAGGCGGCGAAGCCCCGGACCGGGAGCTCCTCGAAGCCCCGGGCCACGGCCGCCTCGAAGCCCGTGCCGCAGAGGTTGAAGAAGGGCACGCCGTCCAGGCGGGGGAGGTCCATGCGCAGCTCCCGGCCCTCCAGGAGCCGTGCCACGGCCCCGGCGGGCTCCAGGGGGGTGCGCAGGCCCCGCGCCAGGCCGTTGCCGCTCCCTCCGGGAATGGCCCCCAGGGGCACGGGGCAGCCCGCTTCCACCAGGGCCCGGCCCGCGTGGTGCAGGGTCCCGTCCCCGCCCCAGACCAGGAGGGGGCCCCCCGCCCGCCGGGCCCGCTCGATCCAGGGGGCGTAGTCGTAGGGGGGGCCGAAGGGCACCACCTCGATGCGCGCGCGCAGTTCCGCGTCCAGTCTGGCCAGGAGGGCCTCCGGATCCTTGGCCGAGGGGCCGGAGCGGGGATTGAAGAGGAGAGGAAGGCGCGTCGCCATCCCACTATCCAATCATGGACCCGGGGGGCTCGCTAAGGTGCCCGGCTGGCGCTTCCTGGCGTAAAGCCGGGTGCTTGCGGAAACAAAGATTCGGGGCTTAGAGTCCATGGGAATCCCCTCCCTTCGGAACTTCCATGGCTTATGACTCCGGGATCTCGCTTCGCTTCGCCCCCGATCCGGATCACGAACCCTACCAGCAGGCCGCCTCGGCCACCTGGCCCCTCTTTCCGGGGCAGCCGTACCGGGTTCTCTGGTCGGTCACCAGCGAGGCCGAGGGCTTCCGGGGCCTACTGTTGACCGGCCGCTGCAGCGACCCGACCCTCCTTCGTCCCCGACTGATCCGCGCCACCCTCCACCGGCTCCACCACGGCCGGGTCACCAAGTGCCTGCAGGACGTCAAGCTGGAACTCCCCGCCGGGTGGGACGGGCCTCCCCAGGAGCAGGTCCGATGCTGGATCGAGGACGGAGTGGGCCGCTTCCAACTTTCCTGCGAGGGCTTCGACGTGCCCCCCTCCAGGCCCGGCACCGGGACCGATCACCTGATCCAGATCATCCTCTGCGCGGAGGGCCCCCCGGAGGGCCGCTTCGGGCTCCAGGCGGAACTGGCGTGCGGGGGAGGGCGGCTCCCCCTCCCCGCCTATGCCTTCGAGGCGCGGCCTCCCGCCTGGATCCCCCTGGTATCCGGATCCAATCCCGACGCCCCCTTGTCCCCTCCCGGGCCCGCCAGCCGCCCTTCGGATGAGAGGCCCCGAAATGCTTCGACCCCCGGAATCCAGCTCCTGAACCAGCCGGCCTTGAGATGCGCCACCGCGATCTTCGAGCGGCGCGAGCGCTCCGCCCTCGAGGCCGCCGTGGAGGCCTTTTGGGCCTGGATGGAGGCCCTGCCCACCGGCTTCGAGGCCAGCCTCGAACTCCGATGGGAAAAGCCTTTGGGCTCCCCCCGAACCCATCGCCTGCGGTTGGAGGAGGTTCCGACGCACCCCCAGGTACTCGAATGGGCCAGCCGCCCCGGCGGCTGGCACGCGTTCACGGCCCTCTGGATTCCCCGAGGGGAGGTCCTCCCGGCGGCCGGATTCTCCATCCATCGGTCCTATCCGGACGAGGGCCTCGGGCGCCGCTACGTCCTGAGCGCCCTCTGCCAGCTTGATGGGGTGCCCTGCCTGTCGCGGACTCGGGATCTGGCTCCAAAGACCACGGATACGCTGCACGTCTCCGCCTGGGGGGTGGAGGGCGCCTGGACGGGGTACCCTTCCAAGGAGATCGAGGGCCTGCTGGAGCCCCTGATGGGCCGGCTCCCCCTGTTGCAGGGATGGTGCGGCCCCATGGCCTGGGTCCCGGCCTTCGACGTGGCCCAGGCCTATCGCAGGACTCCCTACGAGGAATCCTCGTTCATCGCCAGTTGGGGCTCGCGGCATCTTTCAGCCCTGCTCATGTCCGCGGAGTGGTGCGGGCGCAAGGTGCGGATGGTGGCGCCCACGCTATGGCTCGGGCCGGCCCTGGCGGGAAGGGTCTCGGAAAGATCCCTGGCGGAGGTGGCGGACCTGCGCCGGCTCGGTCCCGTCCTCCGGCTCGACCGGAAGGCCGGGGTCCCCATGGAGGCCCTCGAGCGGGCCCTCCTTCCCCTCCTCCCGGTCGAAAGGGGCCGTCTCCCGGAATCCCTGCGGGACTCCGTCGAGCCCCTGCCGCCCGCATGGGAATCCCCCTCGGGACCCTCGACCCGATGGTCCGACGGCTTTCTGCGGGGCTTAGGCCTGAGGGAGGGGCTGGACGCCTGCACCCCGATGGAACAGGAGGTCGGGTCCGGTTCTCGAATCCGCCTGGAGCACTTCTGGCTGGAGCACACGGCGGAGGAGCCCTGGGAACAGGTGGTCTCCGGCACCTTCGAGGGCCCCGTGGGTCCGGAGCGAGGCCTCGTGTTCAACCTCAAATATCCGTGGGGGGAGCTGGACAATCAGGGCTTCCTGGCCTCCCTGGACGCGACCGGACTGCACCTCAAGCGATGGGGGCGCCGAGAAGAGGCCTGGTTGGGTGTCCAGACTGCCCCGGCGCTGAATCTGACCCTCTCCAACCACCTTGCCGCGGTCTTCCGCCGAGGGAGCTTCGAAGGGGCCCGCTGCCAGGTCCTTCTGAACGGCCAGGTGCTGATCGAAGCCACAGACGAGGAGCTGGCCCTGCCGCATCCTCAGGTTCCCCGGGTCCCGCCCGAACCCCGGGAGATCACCCGGGACGGGGCCTTGATCGCCAGCGTCGGGGCGGGGACCCGCGGCGAGCTTCGGGACTGCGGCTTCTACGCGGGCCTGTGGCTCCCGGCCGGGGATCCCGCGCAGGCCTTCGTCCTGACCCTGAGATCACCGGCTCGGGCCTTCGCGACATCCCTTGGCTGAACCCGGACCCTGGGCTTGAGCTTTCCCGTCCAGAAAAAGGCTCCAGAGATCGGGCGTCAGGCATCGGACGGACGTTGCATGGCCCTTCGATGGCTGGGGGGCCGATGATCGGGCCGAGGCTTCTTCTCTTGATCCCGTAGAACCGCGAAAGCCCGGGGCTCCGAGAATTCGCATGCATGCGCGAAGGCCGGACGGCCCTTCATGAGGTCCATCCTGCGGCCTGCCCTCGGGTGGCCCTGATTTTCTCGGGGAGGTAGACTTTCGGCCTCCCCCCAGCGAGTGACCATGCCTGCCAAAACCAAGAAGCCCTTTCGGGACGGCGCGAGCCGATGCGAGATCTATAACGAGGCCCTGGAGTTCTACCTCTACGACGAGGCCCACGCCCCCGCGATCGCCACCTTGGCGGCGCTGGCTCCGGGCCTTTCCGGCGACGCGCGGCGGGACCTGCGCCGGGAGGCCGCTGGAAAGGGCTGGCTTTGTTCCGTGGAGCTGAGCCAGGACGATCCCGTGGACATCGAGGTGGCCCTGGGAGGGCCCCTGAGCGGCGAGGAGCTCACCCGGCGGAAGGGCTGCTGGATGGACCCGCAGGAGGCCTGGCTGGACCTCCCCAGCGGCGTGCTGCGCATCGACACGCCCAACACCCTGCCGGAGGCCCAGGGGGGCGAGCCCACGGACCCCAAGGCCTTCGGCCGCTTTCAGCTGCCCCCGGGCCCGTACCGGGCCGTCCTTCAGCGCTTCGACCACGGGGGGTTTGAAGGGTCCAGCGGCTGGGGGGGCCCCAGCTTCTACCTCTCGCTCCAGGCCGTGGAGAACCTTCCCGGCGAAGGCAGCGGCATCCTCGGTGTCCCGGAGCTCGGGCCGCCCGCGTGGGCCGGCGCGGGCCGGGTCGAGGGCGGGGTCTTCCGCGGGCAGCCGGTCCGCGCAGGCATGGACCACGAAGGCAGCGTCCAGGCGAACCTGGACATCCCCGCCGCTCGGGCTCTGGGCCTGCACCCCGGGGCCACCCTCGAGGTCCGTTCCAAGGGCAAGGCCGTAGAAGCCACCTACTTCGGGATCTCCGTCGAAGGCGAGGGCCCCGTGAGGTGTTACGGTCGCAACCCCCAGTTCCCCGAACGGGGCGGGAACATGGCCTGGATCACCCGGAAGCGGGGTTCGGACCTGAGCTTCCTATCGGTGCTGGTGGACCAGCAGTCGCGCGACCGCGAGGTCTACGCGAGGGATTATCAGACCCTCAAGGCCCTCCGGCGGGTCCCGGAGGTGGAGGTGCGGATCCTCCGGCCCGGTCCGCCCGTGGACCTGCCCTGGCTGGAGCGCTGGGGGGAGGGGCCCGGCGGCCCCTGGGGCGAGGTCGTCCAGCTCTCCCCCTGGGACGCCGGCTCGGAAACGAAGACGCCTTCGGGCACCTGGGCCCTGCTCAGCCTTCCCATCGAGGCCCTGGCGGACCGCCTCTGGAACGTGGACCTGGGGGGAAGAAGCATGCCCCTGATCCCCGTCTCCCAGGCGGAGGTCTCGGAGAGTTCGGCCACCGACCTGCTCGACCAGCCTAAGCTCGTCCTGGAGGAGGGCAGCCGGCTCCGGGTCCTTCGGGACCAGTACCGCGCCCTGCAGCGGGAATCCGAGGCGCTGAGCCGCCGGGGCGCCCGCTACTCCGCCGAGCAGTGGGAGCGGGAGTGGCAGCCCCTGTCCGACGCCCTCTCGGAAACCAGCCGCGCCATCAAGCAGGCCTTCCCGGACGGCTTCTGGATGGCCTGGTCCCTCACCCACTGGTCCGGTCAGGGCGGCCCCCGGGTCCTGCTCGTCGCCCCCCTGCGGTCCACATGCTGGCCCAAGGAGCACCTGGAGCCGGGCGCCCGGGTCCAGCTCAGGCCCTTCCGCTGAGGCCGTCGGGCCAGCGGGTCCCGCGCCGCCGGCGAAACCGGGTCCTAACGGGCTGGAGCCGCAGATGACGCGGATTTCGCAGTCAGCGGCCCTCCGTGGCTGATTGCGGAATCCGGGCTGAGCGGTTCCCCTTCCCAGGCCCGCTCCAGCCGGCCCTGGCGCACTTCCACCGCGAAGCGCCGGCCCCCCAGGGCCGCGCCGGGGTCCGGGGCCAGGAGGTAGCGGCGGCGGCCCCCGCCCAGCTCCTGGCGCAGCACCAGGTGCCTTTGGCGGAAGAGGTACTCGTGCTTCTGGCGCAGGCGCAGGAGCAGGGCGCTGGGGTGGAAGGGGTTCCAGGACCAGGGCCAGCGGGCGGCGTCCGGCAGCTCGGGACAGGCGCCGGGCTCCAGCTCCCAGACCCGCACGTACTTCTCCAGCTCCACCCGGGTGAGGGGGTCCTCCACGGGGTGGCCCGTGACGGGGACCTCGGCGGCGGGGGGCCGGTAGGCCTTGAGGGCGGGGACCATCTGCAGGTCGTAGACGTGCTGGGCCATGGCCCGGGCCACCGCGCAGGCACCCACCCACAGGAGGGGGCCGAAGAGGGCCATCGTGCCGCAGGTGCCTAGCTGGCGGACGAGGCTCGGACGCCGGGGCCCGGGCCTCACGGGGTGGGCTCGAGGAAGCGCAGGGGCGGGGCCTCCAGGCGCAGGGCCTCGCCGGTCACCGGATGGGTCAGGCCCAGGCGCCAGGCGTGGAGCCACAGCTGGTCGTCGGAGGCTCCGCCGTAGAGGCCGTCCCCGAGGATGGGGCGCCCGAGGTGGGCCAGGTGGACCCGGATCTGGTGGGTGCGGCCCGTGTGGAGGCGCGCCACCACCCAGGCCCCCGCCGCCAGGCCCGCGGCCTCCTCCGCCGTAGCGGGCCGGAAGTCCGTGCGAGCGTGCCGGGGATCGATGAGGTCCCCGGAGCATCCGAAGCGCCCGGGGTCGGCCCCCCGCAGGCGGCCGATGGGCTCGGTCACGGTGCAGGCCTCCAGCGGCTCCGAGATCCGGGCCAGGTAGAGCTTTTCCAGATCCCGCCCCTCGAACTGGGCCGTCAGGCCCGCGTTGGCCTCGGCGGCCTTGCTGAGGAGCAGGAGGCCCGAGGTAGGCTGGTCCAGGCGATGGTGCAGGTAGAGGGTCGGGCCCGGGCGCTGGCGCCGCAGCAGGGCCAGCAGATCGTGGCGGTCCGTGGCCCAGGTGCCCTGGGTGGGCAGGCCCGCGGGCTTGTTCACCGCCAGCAGGTAGGGGTCCTCGAAGACGATGGGGATCTCCATGTCCGGCTCGGGCCCCAGGTCCGGATCGAAGGCCACGCTGACTTCGGCCCCGGAGCGGATGAGCTTGCCCGCCACCTTCACCCGGGTGCGCATGACCTGCACGCCGCCCAGGCGGATGGCCTCCCGGGCCTGGCGGCGGGAGAGGTCCGTCTTCGAGGCCACAAGCTGGTCCAGCCGCTGGTCCCCCTCCTGGGGACCGACCGTGAAGGACCATTTTCGCAGCGCCATGCCTCCACTATCGCATCCGCGAAAGGAAAAGACTTTGGAACCGCAGATTACACAGATCTGCATGATCGCTTCGCGCGAATGCGAATCCACGTGCAGCGCCAAGGTCCTCCGGGCTTCGCCCCGCGCCGTGAATGGCGCGTCGCAGAGGCCGGGGGCGCGGCGACCCAAAAACGCCGGCACGGCCCCGGCCTCGGCGGGGAGGACCGCCGGCCTGAACGGGCCAATCTGCGCCCTCTGCGCAATCTGCGGTTTCAGTTTTTGGGTTTTACCACCGTTCAGCGTCGCTTTTGGGGGCCAGGGGCCAGAAGGCGCTGGGCTGGCCGTTCACCGTGGCGCCGCCCTGCATCACGTTGAGGGTGTTGGGCAGGAAGCCGTGGGGGAAGACCTCCACCGGCGCGCTGGCGGCGTCCAGGCGGGCCACGGCCTCCGGGGGCAGGACCGCCTCCAGGGCGGCCAGGTTCCCCTCCAGCTGGGCGAGGGTGCGGGCCCCCAGGATGGGGCTGACCACCCCCGGCCGGGCCAGCACCCAGGCCAGGGCCACGGAGGCGACGGGCAGGCCCAGCTCCCGGGCCACGGCCTCCAGGGCCTCCAGGACGCCGAAAGTCCGCTCCGTGAGGTGCCTGGATCCGGGGGCGTGGCGCCCCTCCCCTTCGGGGTGGCGGTCCCGGGCGTACTTTCCCGTGAGCAGGCCCCCCTTGAGGGGGGACCAGGGCGTCACGCCCAGCCCGAAGGCCCGGGCGCAGGGCAGGAGGTCCCCCTCCACCGTGCGCTCCAGGAGGCTGTATTCGATCTGGAGGGCCACCAGGGGGCTCCACCCCCGGAAGCGGGCCAGCACCTGGGCCTCCGCCACCCGCCAGGCGGGGGTGTCGGAAAAGCCGATGTAGCGGACCTTGCCGGCTCCCACCAGGTCGTCCAGGGCGCGCAGGGTCTCCTCCACGGGGGTGTGGGGGTCCTGGAAGTGCATCCAGTAGAGGTCCACGTAGTCGGTTCGCAGGCGGCGCAGGCTCTGCTCCAGCTGCTGGTGGACGGCCTTGCGCCCGGCCCCGCCGCCGTTGGGGTCCCCGGGGAAGAGAGGTTGCCGCAGAACTTGGTGGCGATCACGGCCCTGTCCCGTCCGCCGCGGTCCTGGAAATAGTCCCCGAGGATCGCCTCCGAGTGCCCCTTCGTGTAGATGTTGGCGGTGTCGATCGAAGTTGCCCCCGGCACCCAGGTAGCGGTCCAGCATGGCCTCGCTGGAGGCCGCGTCGGCCCCCCAGCCCCATTCCTGCCCGAAGGTCATGGTCCCCAGGCAGAGGGGGCTCACGCGAAGGCCCGAGGGGCCAAGGGTGCGGTAGGTGGCGAGGGCGGACATGGCTCCACGGTAGCGTGCCTGGACGGAAGAGGATCAGCCCCGCGGGGCCTCCTTCGCCGGGCGGAAGGGGCCTTGGGGTATGGTTAAGGCATGTCGTACCACGCCTCCCTGCTGCTGAACGCCGTCTTCGCCCTCCTCTTCATCGCGGGGATCTGGCTCATCCTCCGGGACAAGGAGGACCGGAAGCTGCGGGGGGTGCTCCGCCCCTGGCCCATCCGCCAGGTGGATCCCGACGCCTTCGACGCCCGCTTCCGCACGGACCGCCTGGGCCCCTCCCGGGACACGGAGATCCGCTCCATCTCCCATTTCCGCGTCAAGGGCGGCATCAGCGACTTCGAGACCTGGATCCTTTGCTGCCTGTCCAAGACCTCCAAGGACATCTTCGAATTCGGCACCTGCACGGGCAAGACCACCTACCTCTTCGCCGCCAACGCCCCCGCCGAGGCCCGGGTGGTCACCATCACCCTCTCCCCGGGAACCCTCGCGGAATACCGGGCGGAATCGGGGGACACGGCCGGGGCCATGGCGGACGCCGTGGGGGAATCGGCCTTCGAGGCCTTCTACTACACCGGCACCCCGGAGGCCGCGAAGATCACCCAGCTCTTCGGGGATAGCAAGGCCTTCGACGAGGGCCCCCATCGGGAGGCCTACGACCTGGTCTTCGTGGACGGCTCCCACGCCCGCTCCTACGTGGAGAGCGATAGCCGGAAGGCCATGGCCATGCTGAGGCCCGGCGGCTTCCTGCTCTGGCACGACTACCGCGGGCCCCGGAAGGTGCCGGGGGTCTACCAGGCCCTCAACGAGCTGGGCCGGGAGCTGGCCCTGGTCCACATCAAGGGCACCAGCCTGGTGGCCTGGCGCAAGCCGGCCTGATCCCGGCTAGCTAAGTGGAGGTCCTGGCGGCGGCGAAGGCCAGGAAGTCCTGGGGATCCATGGGGCGCGCGAAGAAGTACCCCTGCATCCCTTCGCAGCGCAGTTCCTCCAGGAAGGCGCGCTGCTCCTGGGTCTCCACCCCCTCGGCCATGAGGGCCAGGCCCAGGCTGCGGGCCAGGGCGACGATGGTCTGGACGATGGGGGCGGAGCTGGGCACCTGGGGCGCCGCGGGGTGGATGTCCCGGACGAAGGACTGGTCGATCTTCAGGACGTCCAGGGGGAGGCGCTGGAGGTAGCTGAGGCTGGAGTAGCCGGTGCCGAAGTCGTCCACGGCGATGCGCACCCCCAGGGCCCTCAGGTCCTTCAGGCGCCGGGCGGTCTGGGCGGGGTTCTCCATCACGAGGGTCTCGGTCAGCTCCAGCTCCAGGTAGTGGGCCTCCAGGCCCGTGGAGTCGAGGATCTCGGCCACCTGCTCGACGAAGGTCTCCATCTGGAACTGGAGGCTGGAGACGTTGACCGCCACCCGGAGCCCGGCATGGCCCGCGGAATGCCAGGCGGACATGAGCCCGCAGGCCTCCCGCAGGACCCATTCGCCGATGGGGAGGATCATCCCGTTCTCCTCGGCGATGGGGATGAACTTGGCCGGCGGGATCCGGCCCAGGCGGGGCTGGACCCAGCGGAGCAGGGCCTCGCAGCCCACCAGGCCGCCGTCGGAGCTGAACTGGGGCTGGAACTGGAGCTCGAACTCCCGGTTCTCCAGGGCCCGGCGCAGCAGGCCCTCCACCTCCAGCCGCTCCTGGGCCCGGGTGTTGAGGTCGCTGGTGAAGAAGGAGAAGCCGTTCTTCCCCTTCGCCTTGGTCTGGTACATGGCCGCGTCGGCGTTGCGCTGGAGCTGGTCGGCCTCCGTGGCGTCCTGGGGGAAGAGGCTGATGCCGATGCTGGCGCCGATGAAGAGCTCGTGGCCGTGGATCTGGAAGGGGACCTGGAGGGCCTGGAGGCATTTCTGGGCCACCAGGCCGGCCCCCTGGGCCCCCTTGATGTTCGGCAGGACGAGGGTGAACTCGTCCCCGCCCATGCGGGCCAGGGTGTCCGTGGCCCGGAGCAGGCCCTGGAGGCGCTGGGCCACGGCCACCAGGAGCAGGTCCCCCACGTGGTGGCCCAGGGTGTCGTTGATGTGCTTGAAGCCGTCCAGGTCCAGGAACATCAGGCCCACGAGGCCGTCCGTGCGCCTCGCCTGGTGGAGGGCCTGCTGGAGCCGGTCCTGGAAGAGGGAGCGGTTGGGCAGGTTGGTGAGGGTGTCGTAGCGGGCCTGGAAGGCGAGGGTCTCCAGCAGCTGGCGGTGGTGGATGGCCATGCCCGCCATGCGGGCGAAGAGCTCCATGACCTCCGTGTCCTGGTCCAACAGCTCCGGGGCCTTGGGGAAGCCCAGGACCATGAGCCCCATGAAGGGGTCCGCCCCGAACAGGATGGGAATGGACCAGCCCTCCTCCACTTGGTGGGCCCGGGCCCAGCCCCGGAGCACCTCCGGATGGTCCCCGCCCTGGAGGTCCCCCAGGCGGCGGAGGCCCCAGGAGGCCTGCAGGTCGGGCTCCGAACCCTCCTCCAGGACCGGGGGCCGCTCCGGGTCCCGGGGGGCCAGGATCACCGCGCAGACGCTGGGGGGCACGTGGGCCTCCACCATGGCCTGCAGGCGGTCCAGGATCATGCCCAGGGGGCGGTGGCGGGCGATCATCTCCAGCAGCTCGTGGCGGTCGTGGTCCAGGGCCTCGGCCTTGATGCGGCGGGCCACCTCCTCGTCCAGGTTCTCGGCCCTCCCCTTCAGGACCTCCAGGGCGTAGCGCTGCCGCTCCACCGTTTCGTAGAGGGCCTGGACCCGCTCCCCCAGGATGCGCTCCCCCTCGGCCCGGGCCGCGCGTTCCCGCTCCAGCCGCCGGCGCAGGAGCTCCTCGGCGCTCATGCGGGATCCGCCAGGGTGACGAGCAAGCGCAGCTCCCCGGAGGCGGAGCGCGGGTCCTCCCGAAGCTCCACCGGCTGCCCGAAATGCTCGGCGCAGCCCAGGAGGAGGCCCCGGGCCAGGCCTTCGAAGGGCAGGGCGGTCTGGTAGACCAGCTCCATGCTCCGCTCGTCCAGGCGGGTGGCCCGGAGGGAGGGGGGGCGCCGGTCCTCGTGGAGCTTGGCCACCTCGAAGTGGACGCGCCCCTCCAGCTGCTACAGGAACCCGAACAAGGGTTCCGCATCCCCGAAGGGCCGGGGATTGGAGCCGGGCAGGCGGGCGAAGAGGGAGCGCCCCAGGTCCTCGAGGATGCCATCGGGGTCCACGCCCGTGAGGCGATTCAGCTCTCGGCTCAGGGCCACCAGTTCCGCGGGGTCGTAGTCCCCGGCGGAGGCGTAGACCCCGCGGGAGGCCAGGCGGCAGCCCTCCAGGACCCGCTCGGTCACCTCCATGCCGAACCGCTCGTCGAGCAGGTCCAGAAAGGCGGTGAAGAGGAAGCCCATCATGGGAACTCCAGTGAAGGATCCCCCGAAGGATCGGCACGGCCGGCCCCTGCGTTGAATCCGCTCGGAGGACGGCCTCCCCCCTGTCACCCTCGAATCCATGGACTCGCTCAAGCGCCGGCTGGGTTGGACCGCCTGGGACCTGGGCCTCGGCGCGGCCGTGGGCCTCGCCTCCGGCGCGGCCTCCGCGGCCTTCCTGCTGCTGCTGGCCCGGGTCATCGGCTGCCGCCAGGCCCATCCCTGGCTGCTCTACCTCCTGCCCCTCTTCGGCCTCGCCTCGGCGGGGCTCTACCGCCGCTGGGGGCGGGAGGCGGAGGCGGGCGGGGCCCTGATCCTGGACGAGGTGATCGAGTTCCGCGGCCGGGTGCCCAGCCGCATGGCCCCCCTGGTCTTCGCCGGGGCCCTCCTGAGCCACCTGGGCGGGGCCAGCGTGGGGCGGGAGGGGGTGGCCGTGCAGATGGGAGCCAGCCTGGCCCGCACCCTCGGCAAGCTCCGGTGGCCCTGGCTGCGCCTCACCCGCAGCCGCCAGCGCCTCCTGCTCATGGCGGGCATGGCCGGGGGCTTCGGCTCCCTCTTCGGCACCCCCGCCGCCGGGGCCCTCTTCGGGCTGGAGGCCATCGCCATCGGGAAGGTCCACTACGAGGGCCTGGTGATCTGCGCGGTGGCCAGCTTCGTGGGGGACGGCCTCGCCCGGCGCCTGGGGATCGTCCACGAGGCCTTCGCGCCCCCGGTCCCGCCCTGGAGCCTCCCCCTGGCCGGCAAGCTCCTCCTTTTCGCCCTCCCGGTGGCCCTGGTGGCGGCCCTTTTCTCCGAGGTCTCCCACGGCCTGGCCCGGTGGACGAAGGCCCGCCTCCCGCGCTGGTGGGCCCGGCCCCTGGTGGGCGGGGCCCTCTTCGTCCTGCTGGCCCTGGCCTTCCGGGAGGACGCCTACCTGAACCTGGGCCTGCCCTGGCTGGAGCGGGTCTTCCAGGGGGGGCCCATTCCCGCCGGGGCCTTCGCCTTGAAATTCCTGCTCACGGTGCTCGTGCTGGGCTTCGGCTTCAAGGGGGGGGAGGTCACGCCCCTCTTCGTCATCGGCGCCCTGCTGGGGGCCGCCTGCGCCCCCCTCCTGGGCCTGCCCGCGCCCTTCCTGGGCGCCGTGGGCTTCGTCACCCTCTTCGCCGCCGCCAGCAACACGCCCCTCACTTCCCTGGTGCTGGGGGTGGAGCTCTTCGGAGCCCCCCTCCTCCCCAGCCTCGCGGCGGTGGGCTTCCTGGCCTACGTGCTGGTGGGCCATCGGGGCATCTACGGCGCCCGGGTGGGCACCCCCAAGCCCGGCGAAACCGCCGATCCAGGCTGAGGATTCTCGGCTTCGACGCGGTAAAAGGGGGCCGTGGAGGCTCCGGGCGACTCGAAGAACGGTGAACCCCCCTTTGGGTCTCGGAGGCCGGGGAACGGGTATTAAATTGTATAAATAAAATATTTAAAATAAGACCTGCCGTGTCTTCACACTATTTAACAGCCGGGTTACAGCCAAACTAAGCCTCTTCGCGTTAGAGTGGGGCTGCGTTCGTGGCGTCGAACCCACGCCCGGGCC
>CAYSXG010000016.1:0-15237 GCA_964434895.1 uncultured Solibacteraceae bacterium
TTCGCAGGCAGGCTTGAAGGGAATCATGGCGTTTCCTCGGCGACGGCTCCGGCGGCCTTGGCCTCCATCCTGGGCAGGGCCTTGTCCTGCACCACGGCCACCCCGGCCAGGATGACGAACATGCCCAGGGCCGTGCGGGCCGTGAAGGGCTCGTGGAGGAAGAGGCCCCCGAGCAGGACCGCCACCAGGGGGTTGAGATAGGCGTAGGTGCCCATCTTGGCCGGGCTCCAGACCCGGGCCAGGTAGACGTAGGCGCTGAGGGCGATGGCGGACCCGAAGACCGCCAGGTAGGCCACGGCGCCCAGGGCCCGGAGGGTCGGAGGATGGTGGGTGAAGCCCCCGGTGAGGGGCGCCACGAGGGAGGCCACCGCCGCCGCCACCAGCATCTGCACCCCCACCTGGCCCACGTGGGACTGCCCCCGGACGTGGCGCTTGGCGTGGAGGGTGGCGAAGGACCAGAGGGTCGTCGCCAAAAGGACGGCCCCCACCCCGCCCAGGTGGACGGTCCCGTGGCCGGGATCCATGAGGATCACCACCCCCGCGAGGCCACAGGCCAGGCCGGCCCAGCTACGAAGGGAGAGGGCCTCCTTCCCCATGAGGGCCAGGGCCACCGGCAGCAGGGCGCAAAGGATGGCCGCGAGGCCGCTGGAGACGTGCTGCTCCGCCCAGGTGACGAGGGCGTTGGAGCCCGTGAGCATCAGAAGTCCCACGAGGGCCAGGTGGGGCAGGTCCCGCTTCAGGGGCCAGGGCTCCTTCAGGGCCCGGCTCAGCCCGAGGGCCAAGAGGCCCCCCACGGCGTAGCGCCCCGCCACCATCCCGTAGGGCGTGAAGGACTCCAGGCCCAGGGCGATGGCGAAGTAGGTGGAGCCCCAGACCAGGGCGACGATAGCATAGCAGATCCAGGCGAGCATGGGCACCTCGTTCGGCCCGAAGGCCGGGTGGGGGGAATTCGACCGGCTCAGCTCCCCAATCTGGGCCGGCCCCAAGGGATCACCAATAAAAATCAGGGTTCAGGGCGACCTGCGCAGACCATTCCCCCAGGGCCGCCCCCGGGGACCTCCCGACGGCGGGCCGCAGACCGGGGCCCCTGAAGATCAGGGCCGTTCCCATCGCCGCTCCCGCTCCACCCGCGCCACGCGGAGGGCGTAGGCGGCGTAGAAACGCTCCTGCCCCAGGCGCTGGGCTTCGCGGTGCTCCGCCTGGACCCGCCAGGCCAGGGCCGCCGCCTCGTCCCGCCAGTAGGAGATCGTGATGCCGAAGCCCTCGGAGTCCCGGGCGCTTTCGTGGCCGAGGTAGCCGGGCTGCGCCTCCGCCAGGTCCACCATGCGCTGGGCCACGGCTCCGTAATCCGCCTCCCCTTCCTTCAGGAGGCTCGTGAAGAGCACCGCCACGTAAGGCGGTTCCGGGGTGCGGGCGATCATGGGGCCTCCTGGGCGGCCTGGGCCAGGGCGGCGACGACGAGGTCCAGGTCCTTCTCGAGGGTGAGGGCGCTGCTGAAGGCCGCGCGGATCCCTGGCCGCCCATCCAGCAGCGTGGGGGTGAGGAAGACCCGGCCGTCCCGCAACAGCCAGGCGAGGAGGGCGTCCCGATCGCCGCGCCGGGGGGCGAAGGCGACGATGTTGAGGCCCACCGGGGCGAGGAGCTCGTAGTCCCGGGAGGACTCGATCCAGCGCCCCAGGGCCGCCGCCAGCCGGCAGCAACGGGCCACCACCATCCCCACCCCCTCGCGGCCATAGGCCGCCAGGGCCATCCAGGCGGGCAGGGCCCGGAAGCGCCGGCTGTTCTCCGGCGTGCGGTGGAGGAGGTCCTCGCCGGCCCCGAGGTAGGGGGCCGAGGCCCGAAAAACCGCCATCTGAAGCTCCGGATGGCGCGTGAAGACCAGGCCCGCGTCGTAGGGGACGTTGAGCCACTTATGGGCATCCGTGGCGATGGAGTCCGCCCCCTCCAGCCCTCTCAGCCGAGGGGCCAGGTCGGGGACCGCCGCGGCGAAGAGGCCGAAGGCCCCGTCCACGTGCATCCAGGCCCCGTGCCGATCGCAGACCTCCCGCACGGCCCCCAGGTCGTCGAAGGCCCCGGTGTTCACGGTGCCCGCGTTGGCCACCACCAGGGCCGGCCGGCCTCCCAACGCGGCCAAGGCGGCGTCCAGGCCCTCGGGATCCACCGCCTCGGAGCCCCTCAGGGTGGCCACCGGGAGGAGGGATCTGCGTCCGAGACCCAGGATCGCCAGGGCCTTGAGGACGCTGGCGTGGGGCGTCGCCGCCAGCACCGGGAGGTTCGCCCCCGCGAAGCCCTCCTCCGCCGCGTCGGCGCCGACCCGGGCCGCGGCCCACTGGCGGCCGGTGGCGAGACCCACCAGGTTGGCCTGGGTGGCCCCGCTCACGAAGGCGCCTTCGAAGGCCCCCCCGCCCCGGCAGGGTCCCCGCGGCCACCACGGGGTCGGAACCTCAAGGGGGGGGGCCCCGGAATCGCCCCCGGGGCTCGGGTTCTGGGCGTGGGCGGGGGCCAGCCGGTCCCCGGCCGGGGCCGGGGGGCGCCTCCCGCCGGTGACGTAGCCCAGGTAGCGAGGTCCCGCGGAGCCCGACAGCCCCGCCTCGAAGGTCCGACGGAAGAGATCGAGGGCCGCGGCCCCCCCCACCCCCGACTCCGGCAGCGCCAGGTCCGGACGGGGAAAGCCCGTCGCGGCGGCGGGACGCCCCTCCAGCCCTTCCCGGAAGGCCAGGGCCGCCTGGCGGACCTCCCCGAGCAGGCCCGGCAGAAGGGCCGTCTCCTGGCGCGGGTCCATCACTTCCTCCCGGGCCGGCGGGCCGGGGCTTCCTGGGGGAAGGGGCTGGGCCCGGCCTTCTGGAAGTGGGTCTGGAGGACGACGGTGGTGCGCGTGGTGACGTGGGGACCCAGGGCCCGGATGCGGCGCAGGCGCTCGTTCATGCCCACGGGGGTCTCGGCCACCACCTTCAGGAGGAGGCAGTCCTCCCCGGCCACGGTGTGGGCCTCCAGCACGTCGGGCTCCTTTTCCAGGGCCCGGAAGAAGCGCTGTTCCAGGGCCTCGTCGTTATCGGCCTTGTAGCGCACCGCCACGAAGGCCACCACGGGCTTCTGGACCGAGGCCGCACTGACCCGGGCCGCGTAGCCCTCGATGACCCCTTCGGCCTCCAGCCTCTTCACGCGGTCGATGATGGTGGGCCGGCTCACCCCGAGGCGCTCGGCCAGTTCCGCGTGGGGGACCCGGCCGTCCCGCTGCAATTCCGCCACCAGGCGGCGGTTGAGATCGTCATCGAGGGGCGCGCGGTTCATGGGGACTCCGAAAGCCAGGATGCGACCGCTCCTGCATTCAGAAAAGCGATTCGCCGATTTTATTTATAAATCGTAAAACACGAAACCCAACAATTCGCTCCCTCCACGCACACTTTATTTGACGAAGCGACAAGGACTCGCCCCCCGCCCAGGAGCGGCGGGGCGCTACACTAGGGCCGAGGTGGCACATGGACTTCGCGCGGCCCTACACCGGCAACAGTTTCTTCCTCATCGCCGGCCCCTGCGTCATCGAAAGCCGGGACCATTCCCATTTCATGGCGGCCCAGCTCCGGGACCTGACCGAAAGCCGCGGCATCCCCTTCATCTTCAAGTCCAGCTTCGACAAGGCCAACCGCACCTCCAAGGACAGCTACCGCGGCGTGGACATGGAGGAGGGCCTGGACATCCTGGCCGAAATCCGTCAGAAGCTGGGGGTCCCCGTGCTCACGGACGTCCACGAAAGCGCCCAGTGCGCGCCGGTGGCCGAAAGCGTCGACGTACTCCAGATCCCGGCCTTCCTCTGCCGCCAGACCGACCTCCTGGTGGCCGCGGCCCGGACCGGCCGCACCGTCAACGTAAAGAAGGGCCAGTTCCTCGCCCCCTGGGACCTGCGCCACGCCGTCGCCAAGATGCGCAGCGTGGAAGGCCACGGTCCCCTCTGGGTCACGGAGCGCGGCAGCAGCTTCGGCTACGGGAACCTCGTGGTGGACTTCCAGAGCTTTCCCCACCTGCGCAAGACCGACTGCCCCATCGTCTTCGACGCCACCCACAGCGTGCAGAAACCCGGGGCCCTGGGGGACAAGACCGGCGGCGCCCGGGAGATGATCCCCACCCTGGCGCGGGCCGCCGCCACCGCCGTGGACGGATTCTTCTTCGAGGTCCACGACTGCCCCGAAAAGGCCCTGAGCGACGGCCCCAACGCCATGAGGCTGGAGGAGTTCGGGAACCTGCTGGACCAGCTCCAGGCCGTCTGGCGCACCAGCCGCGGGGCGGCCCTGGCGGATCCGGCGGGACAGGCCTGAAGTTTTCTCCCGGGAGGCTAAACGGCCTTTACGTCTTGACGTCTACTAATCAGTTAGTACTATCACATTAGGACCCCGGAGCATCCCATGGCCGAACCCCACCCCACCGAAGGCGAGTTGGCCATCCTGCGGGTGCTGTGGGGCCGCGGCCCCGCCACGGTGCGGGAGGTGCACGAGGTGCTCAGCCGCACCAAGGACACGGCCTACACCACCGTCCTGAAGATGCTCACGATCATGGCGGACAAGGGCCTCGTCTCCCGGGACGAGTCCGAACGCAGCCACCGCTACGCGGCGATCCATCCCGAACCCCAGGTGCAGTCGGCGCTGCTGAAGGACCTCATGCACCGCGCCTTCGACGGCTCGGCCCTGCAGCTGGTGCAGCGGGCCCTGGACGGGAACGGGACCAGCGCCGATGAGCTGGACGCCATCGCCAGGCTCATCGCCGACGCGAAGCGGAGGAAGGGATGAGCGGCCTGCGCAGCCTCGAAGCAGCCCTGGCCCTGACCCTCTTCCACGCCCTGTGGGAGGTGGCCCTGGTGGCCCTCCTGGCGGCGGGGACCCTGGCCCTGGCCGCCCGGCGCAGCGCCGCCCTGCGCCATGCCCTGGGCATGGCCTTCTTGTTGGCCATGGTGCTGTTGCCGTTGATCACCTTCGCCAGCGCCCTGAGCCACCCCAGCCTTCCCCTGCCCCCGCCCAAGGGGCCCCTCTCCGGCCCCACCCTGAGCGTGGCGCCCTACCTGGGGCTCCCAGGGGCGGACTTCGATGTTCCGGCGCCGCCCCGCTGGATGCCCTGGCTGTGGGCGGCGGGCGTCGCCCTCATGCTGCTGCGGCTGGCTGGGGGCGGCTGGGTGCTGCGCCAGCTGGACCGGCGGAACTTCCGGTCCCTGCCCCAGGCTTGGCTGGACCGGGCCGAGACCCTGCGACGAGCCCTGGGCATCCAGCGGCACGTTGCCTTCCGCCTCCTGGAAGGCCTGGGCCTGCCCTGCGCGGCCCGGGCCTGGAGGCCCGTGATCTGGCTGCCCGTGGCCCTGCTGACCCAGCTCAGCCCCGCCCAATTGGAGGCGATCCTCGCCCACGAGCTGGCCCACGTCCGGCGTCTGGATTGGATCTGGAACGGCCTCCAATGCCTCGTCGAAACCCTGCTTTTCTTCCATCCCGGCCTGTGGTGGCTGAGCCGCCGCATCCGCCAGGAGCGCGAACTCGCCTGTGATGATCTCGCGGTGGCCCTGTGTGGGGACGCCATCGCCCTAGCCGAGGCCCTCGCCACACTCGAGAGCCTCCGACCCCAACGCCGGGCTCCGCAGCGCGGACCCGCCCGCCAGTTGGCCCCCAGCCTATTGCTTGGCTCCGACGGAGGTTCACTCATGCAACGCATTCGACACCTGCTCGCCCCGGAGAATCCGGTGCGCTTCCGGTGGGGACTGCCCACGGCCGTCCTGGCCCTCCTGGGCTCCGGCGCCCTGCTGCTCGCCCAGGGTTCCCGGCCCTCGGCCTCCCAAGGCCCGGCCCTCCGGCCCCCTTCCCCCCTGGAAGAAGGGCCCTGGAGCCTGGGATCCAACCTCACCATCAAGGACGACGGGGGTGGCGTGCGCCGCCTCTACCGCAAGCGCACCTCCCTGCTCGGCAAGGTCACCGAGTCCTACACCGAAGACGGCCAGCCCAAGCCCATCGACGCCGGCGTCCGCGCTTGGCTGGCCTCCGTGAAGGCGCCGCCCGTTCCGCCCCCACCCCCTCCACCTCCGACCCCGCCCCTTCCGCCTCCGCCCCCGGAGCCGCCGACCCCGGAGCCGCCGACCCTGCGGGACTCCGCCCCCTGCCTGGAGGCGCTCCACCAAGCGGAGCGCAGCGGCCGCCTCCAGGCCCTGCTGGGCGCCCCCCTGGTGATGGGCTCCGAGGTCAAGGGTTCCGTGACCTCCTGGGGCCCCGGCGACGTCCAGGCCCTCTTCGGCCTCGTGCCCTCCGGATCCAAGGCCGAGCTTCGCATCCCCATCTCGGGCCCCAGGGGCCGCGCCATGCTCGAAGCCAAGGGCCGGCGGGGGCGAGGGACCTGGACCTTCACCAAGCTCGAGGCCACGCCCGAGCAGGGCGCCCCCCTGGACCTGCTCCACGCTCCCTAGGGCGCGCCCGCGCCCCTTTTTTCACCACAACTACTAACTCATTAGTAGATTCTTGAGGATCCCCATGCGTACCCCGCTCACCCTGGCGTTGACCTCCATCTCCCTCCTTTCGGCCCCCCTGGTCGCTCAGGCGCCCCCCGCCCCGCCCCTGGGCGCCGCCCAGCGCAAGGACGTCCTGGAAAGCCTCTCCCGGGAACTCCAGACCAAGTACGTGTTCCCCGAGGTGGCCGACAAGGTCTCGGCGGCCCTTCGGGCCAAGGCCGCCGCCCGCGGCTACGAGGCCGCCACCACGGCCCCGGCCTTCGCCGAGGTCCTGTCCAAGGACCTGCGCGACCTGGCCCAGGACGGCCATTTCCAGGTCTTCTTCGATCCCGCCTTCAAGCCCGGGGCGGATGACGAGGACCGTCCCCCCACCCAAGCCGAACTGGCCCAGGGCCGTCGGGAGGCCGCGCAGCGAGGCTTCGGCATCGATCGCCTGGAGCGCCTGCCCGGCAACGTGGGCTACCTGGAGCTGCGGGGCTTCGGCCCCATGGAATTCATCGGCCAGGCCTACACCCAGGCCCTCACCCTGCTTTCCGGCACCGAAGCCCTCATCCTGGACCTGCGCCGCAACGGCGGCGGCAGCCCCGAGAGCGTGGCCTACCTCATGAGCCATTTCTTCGCCGAGGGGGACAGCCGCCACCTCAACGACATCTACACCCGGCCCAAGAACGAGACCCGGCAGTACTGGACGGACCCTTCCGTGGCCCTCCACTACGCCAAGCCGGTGTACGTGCTCACGTCCCCCCGCACCTTCTCGGGAGGCGAGGAGTGCGCCTACGATTTCCAGACCCAGAAGCGCGCCACCCTCGTGGGCGAAGTCACGGGCGGCGGTGCCAATCCCGGGGGAGGCGTTTCCTTGGGCGAAGGCTTCGTCTGCTTCATTCCCACGGGCCGCGCCATCAACCCCATCACCAAGACCAACTGGGAACACGTGGGCGTGAAGCCGGACGTGCTCGTCCCTGCCGCCGACGCCCTGAGGACCGCCCACGCCGCCCTCCTCAAGACCCTCATCACCAAGGAGCAGGATCCCGAAGATAAGGCCTACCTCAGCGAGGTGCTGGGACGGGTGGAGAAGGGGGAGCCCGAAAAGCGCGTCTACACCCGGCCCCACTGAGGGAGGAGGATAAGGGGACCGCCCCGGGAACGCACGCGTTCCCGGGATCTAGCGCCAGATTACGCAGATGGCGCAGATTCAACCCGCGGGGTTCGAAGCCCCCTTCGACGATCGCAAGCGATGACGTTCCAGTCTGGATTATCGGATGGGGAGCCGCTCCCAATCCTCCGTTCGAAAGATGTACGTCCCCATTGGGGGTCTCTCCGGCTGATTGACCACTGGGTCGACGCAACACCACTCCAGCATTAGATGCAGCGTGAGGACCTGGCCCTCTCGGCCGGAACCCCACTGGACCTTGGAAATCCCGCGCATCGCACGGCCGTTCTGATCCGCTTTCCAAAGGACCCTCAACACCCCTTGGAGGTCCTCAGCGGATGAGCCGGACCTCCAGGCATCGCCTAGACCATAGCGCCCCGGAGCGATGAATGCGTACTTAGCCTTCCCCTCGGAATCAGTAAGTGCAAGCCTTTGCCCGCCATGATTCACAGCGAGTTCGATCTGGATGCCCGAAAGCGGGCGTCCAGTACTTGCGTCCAATAACCGCACATGCAGTGTCGCCCACTTCGTCTCCGTGGACTCAGGGTGGACGGTCACAACCTTAGGAGGCGCGAAACACCCCAGGCTTCCTAGACCCATAAGCAGGCATAGCACCCACTTTTCGAGATTCCCAAATGACATAGAGCAACTCAAACGTTTGGGGCCACCACCGTCCACCTGCGCCATCTGCGTAATCTGCGGTTCCGACCTGCTTTTATTCCAGACCCGCCGCGTAGGTCAGGTTCAGCAGGGCCATGGCGCGGGTCACCTTCCCGATGCTGTTCTTGGTGGTGTCGGTGAAGGGGATGCCGCGGGCCGCCAGGGCCTCGTAATTGAAGTTGCCCTGCCCGCTGAGATCGAAGCAGAGGGTGCCGTCCTTGATCCAGTCCGTGGGGATTCGGTAGGTAGGCTGGGGCACGGCGCTGACGATGACGTCCGCCAGCTTCACGAAGGCCTGCAGGTGCTCCGCCTGCGTGTTCTGGTGGCAGAGGATGGGCGTGGACTTGAGGTTGGCCACCATGGCGCTGAGAGGGCGGCCGATGCGCAGGGAATCGTTGATGATGAGCACGGTCTTGCCCGCGAAGCAGGTGTCGCCGAAGCCGCGCTTGGCGGTCTTGATCACGGCCCGGGCGGTGCAGGGGGTCATGCAGCGGTGATCGCTTCCGTCCATGCGCTTGCGGTACTTGTTCAGGTACCCGAGGTTCACGGCGTGGAGGCCCTCGATGTCCTTGTCGGGATCCACCAGGTCCATCACCTCGTCGTCCTTGATGTCGGGGTAGCGCAGGGGATAAAAGATGAAGATCCCGTGGGTCTTGTCGTCCTGGTTGAGCCGCGCGACGGTCTTCACCAGCTCCATGCCGCTGTGCACCGCGATGTCCTTGGCGTCCAGGCCCAGATCCTCGCAGTCCTTCATCAGGTACTTGTGGTAGGTGATGCACCCCAGGTCGTCGCAGCCGAGGATGATGCCCACCCCGGGCGCGAAGCCCAACTTCCCGATATTGGTGCGGATGAGCTCCCGGTAGGGTTGGGCGGTTTCCTGGCAATCCAGCTTGCCGGTCATGATGGCGGACATGGGGCACCTCGGGGTCATTCTAATGCCCCGCCGCCGGATTGGTGGAGGAGGCCCCGCCGATGTGGGTCGTACCTGCCCGAAATGCCTGGATCGATCCGGAAGACGGGCACCCCCCCTGGACCGAAAAGATATGGGATCCTCGATCCATGCGATGGACCAAGACCCAGCGGGCGGACCTCCAGGCCACGTTGGGGCGGGCCTATCCCGACGCCAGGTGCGCCTTGGATCACCGGGACCCCTTCGAGCTGGTGGTGGCCACCATCCTCAGCGCGCAGTGCACGGACGCCCGGGTGAACCTCACGACGCCGGCCCTCTTCCGCCGCTTTCCCGACGCGGAGGCCTTGGCCCGGGCCCCCCTCCCGGAGTTGGAGGAGCTCATCCGCTCCACGGGCTTCTACCGCAACAAAGCCAAGAATCTCCTGGGGCTGGGCCAGGCCCTCGTGGCCAAGCACGGAGGCGAGGTCCCCGCCGACCCAATGGCCCTGGCCGCCCTGCCCGGCGTGGGCCAGAAGACCGCGAACGTCGTGCTGGCCAACGCCTTCGGCGTGCCGGCCCTGGCGGTGGACACCCACATCTTCCGGGTGGCCCGCCGCCTGGGCCTCTCCCAGGCCAAGACCCCGGAGAAGGTGGAGGAGGACCTCTGCCGGCTCTTCCCCGAAAAGGACTGGATCGAGCTGCACCACCAGCTCATCTTTCACGGCCGACGCTGCTGCGAGGCCCGTCGGCCCCGCTGCGAGGAGTGCCCGGTGCTGGGGTGCTGCCCGACGGGGACCGGGCGGATCCCGGACCCCCACACGGGGGAGCGGCTCCAGGCGCGGGAGGTGGGCCCCACCCCCACGGCCCCCCAGGCCGCTCCCGCTCCCCAGGATGCGCCCCGGCGCATCCTGAGCCTCGTCCCGTCGGTCACCGAACTCCTCACCCAGTGGGACCTGGGTACCCGCCTGGTGGGCCGCACGCGGTACTGCATCGCGCCGCGCTGGATCCGGGCCACCGTACCCGCCGTCGGCGGCACCAAGGACCCGGACCTGCAGCGGATCCGGGATCTCCGTCCGGACCTGGTGATCCTGGAGAAGGACGAGAATCCCAAACACGTCGCCGAGGCCCTGGGCGAGGCGGGCATCCCCTGGGTAGCGCTGGAGATCCGGACCTTAAGGGACGTGGCGGAGGCCTGGATCCGCCTGGGCCGGCTCCTGGGGGTTCCAGACCCCGCCCAGGCGCCGGCCTCCTCCCCTCGGGGCCTGCTCCGGCTCCCAAAGCGGAAGGCCCCCCGGGCCCTCACGCTGGTCTGGACGGATCCCTTGATCGCCGCGGGGCCCGACACCTACGTGGCGGACCTGGTCCGCCAGGCGGGCTTCGCCCCCCTGGGCCCCGAAGGCTACCCCCGCCTTTCGGAGGCGGAGCTGGAGGCCCTGGCCCCGGAGGTCATCCTGCTGCCCACGGAGCCCTACCGCTTTTCGGAACGCCATGCGGGGGAGCTGCGCAAGCGCTTCCCCCAGGCCGAGATCCGGGTCGTGGACGGCCAGGCCATGACCTGGTACCTGAGCCGCACGGAAGAGGGGCTGGAGAAACTTCGCGAACTGCGCCAGGAGCTGCCATGAACCCCTCCGCCCTCCTCCCTCTGGCCCTGGTCCTCCTCCTGCTTTCGGCCCTGGTGCTCGCCCTCAGCGGAATCGCCCTGCTGAGAGGGGGGGGCACCGCGCCCCGACGCCATCGGATCGGCCTGGGCACGGCTTTGGTGGGCCTGGTCTTTTCGGCCTGGACCCTCCAGCTGATCCGAGGTCACCTCGGGGAGGACTTCCGCCTGCCCCCGGGCCAACGCCCGAACCTCTCCGGGCTGAGCTTCCTCGACGCTGGAAGGGTCCGTCGGATCGGGGAATTCCGGGGCCGGCCGGTGGTGGTGGACTACTGGGCCTCCTGGTGCCCGCCCTGTCGGAGATCCCTGCCGGAGATGGCGGCCCTCCAGGCCCGGGCCCGGCGGGAGGGCACCTTCGACGTGGTGACCATCAACGTGGATGAACGGCCGGACATGCTGGAGCACTTCCTCGGCTCGGAGGGTCGCCCCCTCCTGGACTCGGGGTTCGTCTACGCGAAGCCGAACCCCGGCGAGGTCCGAAGGATTCCCGAAGGGGCGGGCCCGGATCTGCGGGGCATCCCCACCACCCTCATCATGGACGCCTCCGGAGGCCTGGCCTGCCGCTGGAGCGGGTACGAGGCGGGCCTGGCGGAGCGGCGCTTGGAGGAGGTCCTGCGAGGGCGTTGATTCCGTCGGCATCCCCCTCGGATAATAGGGAGACCTTCGAGGCCCCCATGCTTAACTTGCGCCCCCTCCTCCCCCTCCTCGTGGCCGCCGCGGCCCAGGCCCAGGGCATCTACCAGCAGCCCGACAAGCCCGACGACCCGGTCTGCATGCGCTTGAACCGGGAGAAGTTCGTGGGGAACGCCCGGGAGAACTCACCCCGAACCCCTTCCCGCCTGCCCTCGAACGTTCCCGTCACCACGGCCATGGCCGTGCAGCAGGCCCAGGAGGACGCCCAGAAAAAGGACCGCGACAATGCCGCCGGCACCCGCAGTGGGGTCCGGGCCGGGGAAAACCTCCTCTCCGAGGAGGTCTCCGGGATCCGCCATGCCTTCTTCCCGCCCGCCCAGCGCCGGGAGGTCACCGCCTTCGCCGTCGTGGACTCCAAGGGCCGGGCCCTGCCCATCTCGAACCTAAGGGGCAAGGTGGTGGTGGTCGGCCTCTGGAGCACCCACTGCCAGCCCTCGGCGAAGATGATGATGGAGCTGGTCGACGTCTACGCCCGCCGGGAAAAGTTCGGGTTCGAGGTGCTGGCGGTGAACTTCGACGATCTGCGCGGGGACGAGTTGGCCCAGAACGCCGGCGGGGCCCCCACCCGCACGGGCTGGCAGTCCATCCACGCCTTCCTCGCCCGCAACAAGGACTTCTTCAAAGGAGGAACCCTGCCGGTCTACCTCCCGGGCGTGGGTTCCCAGGGGGCCTCCCAGCTGGTGGAGGATCCCTCCGCCCTGCCCATCCTCCTGGTGGTGGATCGGGAGGGGCGCCTGGCCTCCATGGACGTGGGCTACGAGCCCAACTTCGTGGCCAAGAGCCTGGGTCGGATCCTGAAGGAAGGCCCCCCGCCCGCCGGGAAGTGAGGCGCGGGCCCGACGCCCCTGAGCCGCGTCCCTGAGGTCCGGGTTCTCCAGGTGGATGGCCAGGCCATGGCGTGGTACTTGAGCCCACGGAGGAGGGGCATGGCAGAATTACTTAATACAAATTAATTTTAAAACGGGAGAGGTTTGGGGGCAGACTTAGCTTGAATCAAGTAATAGGAGACGCAATTGCCCCCAGTCTTTCGCTGCATCACCCTCGCGACCCTACTCCTCGGGGTCAGTTGGACCAACGCCAAGGCTCAGACTCCTAGCGTCAAAGACGATAAACCCAATAGAACCGTCTCCATGAGCAGTCTGACTACAGACGTTCCGTTCAATTATGAACTCCCACCGGGTGAAGACTATGTTAAAGCCGGTGCATGCTCGAAATGGTGTGGCTTGCAGGTCGTGAGTTGTTCTCTCGAAATCAGGATCTATTCCGATACAGAGCGGGCCTGCTTCCTTACCTGCAAGTATTTTGATGGAAACAGCAAAAGAATAAACGTTAGTTGCAGCAGCCTTGGATTTTGATAAATATGACAATATATCTTGCTTCCGATGATTTCAACTCGCATTAGACTTAATCGCGGATACTGTCCATTACGGTTTTATATCGCGCCATATTCATCCTCGATGCTACAAAGATCCAATTCAAACACAAACAATCCTCTTCTCTGATTACCTAAAATATTTGTCCTTTTGAAATTTTGGCACAAGGAGGAACCCCATGTCTCCCAAGTTCGCACCTCTTATAATTTATTTATCAGCATGGGCTTTTGCTCAAGAAACTCCAATTAATCTAAATGATATCAACAAAATGAATGATAAATTTCAATCCCCAGCTTATATCATGGACACATGCGGGTCTGGGTCTTATATAGAATCCGGCAAGGAATTTGGCGGGCCCTCGTATTTTTGGACAGAAGGTGGGTACTACACACTGACCGAAAAATCGGGAGCGCTTTCGATGCCCACCAAGAAAAGCACCCCATTCAGTGTCGGACCCGATCGACCCGTCGGTCCCATTCCCTTAAAGCACCGCGTGGGTGAATGGTGGCTGAGCAAGAATAAGCAGGAGATATACCGCTGGGACGAGGAGCTTCACAAATGGTTTCTTCGCCGGACATCTCCCGTGTTGTTTGATGATTACGAGGTCCTATTCGATGGCACCATTCTGCTTTTCAACACCGAAAATGCAAAAAACAAACACGCCCTCCACTTCGTTGAAAGGCTAAAGGACGATAACAGCACCGAGGTTCTCCTTGACCTGCCTCCTGCTCGTGATGAGGCCGAAAGAAATGCAGACTACATTAGCCAGTCCTCAAAGCAGTGCCTGGCCTACGACGAATTCGTGCTGATTCATGAACCCCTCACGGGACGGGCCCGCCTTTTCGACACCGGCAAATCGACGGAGCCGGTTCTGCTTAAACTTCCCTGGAACCCCTCCCTCGGTGGGAAATGGCAAATGCAAGGTGGCCCTCGCTGCACCCAATGGATTCCGGCCCCTGGGCGGGCCATCGTGCTGGTGTACGACGAGGGGAGTATTTTTACCCGGGAACAGGAACAGCAATTGGCGGATCAAATGGGTAATATCCCGACTGAAAAGATCAAATGGCCCGAAAAGAAGTGGAAGGCCCTCAAGGTCCAGTTGAATGATTTTGCAGTCTCGGAAATCGAAGTGGCCCCGGGCGCATCCTTCCCATTCTGCACCTTGGACGGGCTGACGGTCACCTCGCTCGGTCGGGCCCTGGCCTCCGAGGGCCCAGGCTCAAAAGCCCGCGGCCCCCTCGAAGAAAGGGCACTGAAGGTCAGCCACCCTTGATAAAGGCCAGCATGCGCGCCGGCTTTTCGAATCCCAGCAGCCGACGCAACTCCCGCCCTTCGGCGTCGAGGACCAGCACGGTCGGATAGCTCCGGATGTTCAGGCGCCCCGCCAGATCCGGACGGACCTTGTCGGTGTCGACGCGCAGGGCGACGGCGTGCTGGGCGACCCAGGCCTGAATGGCCGCGTCCGGCCAAGTCTTTTCGTCCAGCTCATGGCACTGGGCGCACCACTCCGCGTAGACGTCCACCAGGACGACCTTCCCTTCGGCCTTGGCCTTGGCGAGGGCCCCCTCCAAATCCTGCTCCACCCAATGGGAGGTCTTGGGCGCCGTCGAGGCGCCTCCTCGGGGCAGCAGCTCCACGCGAGCCGCTGCCTCCACCCAGCGCACCGCCAGCAGGGCCGAAAGGGCCAGCAGGAGGCAGCCCACACCCCGCCGAAGCCCTTCCACCAGGCCCCTCGCGGGTTCGAAGGCGCCGAACACCGCCGCCCCCACCAGGGTCACGGCGGTCCACAGGCCCAGGTTGACCTCCACCGGCACCAGGAGGCGGATGCTCCAGGCGGCGTAGGCCAGCACCACGAGGCCCAGCAGGTGCTTGAAGCGCGTGAGCCAGTCCCCGCTTTTGGGCAGGGCGGCCGAAAAGGTGCCCACCGCCATGAACAGCACCCCCATCCCCAAGGCGAAGACGAAGAGCTGCAGGGCGCCGCGGCCCACCTGGCCCTTGGTGGCGATGTCGACCAGCACGGAGCCAATGACGGGCCCCACGCAGGGAGCGCTGAGGGGCCCCAGCACCAGTCCCATGGTGAAGGCCCCGCCCAGGCCCTTGCGGCCGCCGTCCCCCTGGAGGCGGGCCTGGAGGCCCTGGGGCAGGCTGATCTCGAAGGCCCCAAAGAGGGAGAGGGCGAAGAGGGCGAAGAGGAGCGCCACGGGGAAGAGGAAGGCGGGCCTCTGGGCGAAGGCCCCGGCGGTGCCGCCGGCCTTGGCCACCACCACCCCCAGGGTCGTGTAGGTCACGGCCATGCCCAGCACCAGGCTCAGGGAGAGCAGGAAGCCCTTGGCCCGGCCGCCC
>CAYSXG010000017.1:0-15018 GCA_964434895.1 uncultured Solibacteraceae bacterium
CGACTGAGCTACATCCCCTTGGGTCCTGCGTCACTGGTACTGCTGGTGGGCGATGACGGCCTCGAACCGCCGACATGCTGCGTGTAAAACCGCCGCCCTACCGACTGAGCTAATCGCCCGCATCGCCGAAGAACCAGAGTCTCACGGGGGGGCGGTCCCGTCAACCGAAAACCTTCAATTGAGGCCTTCGGGCTTCGCTGGTAGATTGAAAGGCCACTGTGCCCGGGGTCTGCCGGATCCGGGGCCGGGCAGTTCGCGCGTCGCATCTTTGGCCGAACCGTCCAACGTGCCTGGGGGAAACTGTGACACTGATTCACTTGGCGAGTCTGTGGGAGGGGAGCGGCCGGATGGCGCTTCTGCAGGGTGAACCGAAGGGGCTTCTGGACGCGATGCCGGACCCCATGAAGCCCACCTTGGGCGAAATCGGGTTCATCGTGGCCCTGATGGTGGTGCTCTACGTCTTCCTGCGGGGCGTCCTCTTCACGCCGCTCACGCAGGTGATGGACGACCGCGAGGCGGACATCGACGCGGGCGAGGGGACCAAGGCCCAGGCGGCGGCCCTCGTGGAGCAGCGGCAGGCGGAATACGCGGCCCGGCTCAAGGAGCTTCGCGCCCAGGCCTTCGCCCACAAGAAGGGGCTGGCGGACGCCGCCTCCCGCGAGAAGCAGTCCCTCCTGGGCGAGGCCCGGGCCCAGGCTGGCCTGAGCCGGACGGAGGCCCTCTCCCGGCTCCAGGCGCAGCAAGAGGCGGCCAAGGGCGAGCTGATGGCCCAGGTGGACGCCCTTTCCGAATCCATGGTTCAGCACCTCCTGAAGCAGGCTTGAGACGATGAAGCGAAGCACCTTGATCCCTTCCCTCATCCTGGGGTGTGCTCTGATCGGGGCCCCCGTTTCACTGCGGGCCCAGGAGCACGGCGCCCCGCAGCACGCCGAAGCCCCCAAGGCCGAAGGCCATGAAGCCCCCGCGGGAGAAGGGCAAGGGGCCACCTCCGGCGAGGAGGCCGGGGCTGGGGCCGCCCACGGCGGCCCTGAGAACGGCGGCCCTGAGCACGGCGGCCCTGAGGACGGTGGCGCTGAACACGGCGGCCATCACGGCCCGGCGGCCAAGCTCTTCGGCGTGGAATTCGGCACCTTCGGCGCGTGGGCCCTCAAGGTGATCAACTTCTCCATCTTCGGCGGGATCCTGTTCTTCTTGCTGAAGGGGATGCTCGCCGCGGCCTTCAAGGCCCGGGCGGAGGAGCTGGTGGCGGCCCTGGAGCGGGCCAAGAAGGACAAGGCCGAAGGCGAAGCCCAGATCCGCGACTTGGAGGCCAAGATGGCGGGCCTCCAGGGGGAGCTGGACGGCATCCTGTCCAAGGCGGACGCCGACGCCCAGGCCGAAAAGCAGCGCATCCTGGAGGCCGCCCACGCGGAGGCCCAGGCCATCCTGGCCCAGACCCAGGCGGAGATCGCCCACCAGCAGCGGCTGGCGGAGCAGGAGCTGCGGGCCCTGGTGGCCGACCTGGCGGTGGAAGGCGCCGCCAGGCGTATCGAAGCCCAGATGCAGGGCGCGACCGCGGCCCAGGCCATGGACCGTGCCATCCAGCAGGTCGGAGGTGTCCGTTGAGCCAACGTCTCGTCGCCAAGCGCTACGCCAAGGCCCTCCTGGAGATCGGCGACAAGGCGGGCAACATGCAGGCCCTCCAGCAGGAGCTCGGCCAGGTCGCCGCCCTGGTGAAGGCCAACGCGGACCTCACCCGGCTGGTCCAGAATCCGCTCGTCACGCCCTCCAAGAAGGCCCAGGTCTTCGACGCGGTGCTCCAGCAGGCGGGGGCCCACGCCACCCTGCGCAACTTCTTCAAGGTGGTCTCCGAAAGCGGCCGACTGGCCCTGCTGGCGGACATCGAGGCCGCCTTCCACGAGCTGGTGGACGCCCGAGCGGGGATCGTCGAGGCCCAGGTCGCCAGCGCGCATCCCCTGAGCGAGGCCCAGACCTCTTCGCTGAAGGCCTCCTTGTCGGAGCGCACGGGCAAGTCCATCCGCCTGCGCTGGAACCAGGATCCCAACCTTCTCGGCGGGCTCAAGGTCCAGGTGGGCTCGACCGTGTACGATGCCTCGCTGCGAGGCCAGCTCCGCCAGCTCAAAGCCCAACTGCTCACCGCTTAACCCCGCATTCTAGTTCCCCCCGGAGGACTTCATGGATATTCGCGCGGAAGAGATTTCCCGCATCATTCGTAGCCAGATCGAGGGCTTCGATGCCCAGGTGGACGTGGCCGAGGTGGGCACGGTCATCAGCGTCGGCGACGGCATCGCCCGGGCCCACGGCCTCGAAAAGGCCATGGCCGGCGAGCTGCTGGAATTCCCCGGCAAGGGCGATTCGGTGATGGGCCTCGCCTTCAACCTGGAAGAGGACAACGTCGGCATCATCATCCTGGGCAGCTCCAACACCATCCGGGAAGGCGACACCGTCAAGCGCACCGGCAAGATCATGTCCGTGCCCGTGGGCCCCCAGTTCGTTGGGCGCGTGGTGAACGCCCTCGGCGAGCCCATCGACGGCAAGGGCCCCATCGAGACCGCTGCCTTCAATCCCATCGAGCGCATCGCCCCCGGCATCGTGGACCGTAAGAGCGTGCACGAGCCCATGCAGACGGGCCTCAAGGCCATCGACAGCCTGATCCCCATCGGACGCGGCCAGCGCGAGCTCATCATCGGCGACCGCCAGACCGGCAAGACCGCGGTGGCGGTGGATACGATCATCAACCAGCGCGAGACCGGCGTGATCTGCATCTACGTCGCCATCGGCCAGAAGGCCTCCACCGTGGCCCAGGTGGTGAAGACGCTGGAAGCCAACGACGCCATGAAGCACACCATCGTGGTGAGCGCCACGGCCTCCGATCCGGCCCCCATGCTCTTCCTGGCCCCCATGACCGGAGCCGCCCTGGGCGAGTACTTCATGTGGCACGGCAAGGACGGCAGGCCCGCGGGCAAGGACAACGCCGGCCAGCACGTGCTCTGCATCTACGACGACCTCTCCAAGCAGGCCGCGGCCTACCGCGAGATCTCCCTGCTGGTGCGCCGACCCCCGGGCCGCGAAGCCTACCCCGGCGACGTGTTCTACCTCCACAGCCGCCTCCTGGAGCGCGCCTGCAAGCTGAGCGACGATCGGGGCGCCGGCTCCCTCACGGCCCTGCCGGTCATCGAGACCCAGGCCGGCGACGTGTCCGCCTACATCCCCACCAACGTCATCTCCATCACCGACGGCCAGATCTTCCTGGAGTCCGACCTCTTCAACGCCGGCGTCCGCCCGGCCGTGAACGTGGGCATCTCCGTGAGCCGCGTGGGCGGTTCCGCCCAGATCAAGGCCATGAAGAGCGTAGCCGGCACCATCAAGCTGGACCTGGCCCAGTACCGCGAGCTGGCGGCCTTCGCCCAGTTCGGCTCCGACCTGGACAAGGCCACGCTGGCGCAGCTGAACCGCGGCGCCCGGCTGGTGGAGATCCTCAAGCAGGGCCAGTACCAGCCCATGCCGGTGGAGAAGCAGGTGGCGTCCATCTGGATGGCCACCAACGGCTTCATCGACGACGTCCCCACCGCCAAGGTCCGCGCCTTCGAGGCCGAGTTCCTGGCCTACGTCGAGGTGAACGCCCCCGAGGTGCTGCGCGGCATCAAGGATTCCAAGACCCTGAGCGACGATGCCAAGGCCGCCCTCAAGGCCCAGGTCACCGCGTTCAAGGACGGCTTCATGGCCGCCCTGAACGCCCCCGCGGGAGCCTGATCCAATGGCCGGTCTACAAGACATCCGGCGCCGCATCCGGTCGGTCAAGAACACCCAGCAGGTCACCAAGGCCATGAAGATGATCTCCGCGGTGAAGCTGCGGAAGTCCCAGGAGCGCTTGGTCTCCCTGCGCCCCTACGCCCGCAAGATCAAGGACGTGGTCCGGCGGGTGGTGGGCCGCGTCAAGGTTCACCTGGACGGCGAGGGCCTCGTGCTCGGCCCGGCGGCCCAGGCCTTTTTGAGGCCCCGGGAGGAAAAGCGCATCCGCGTCGTCCTCGTGGCCTCGGACAAGGGGTTGTGCGGGGGCTTCAACGCCAACGTCCTGAAGTCCGCCTCCGCCTTTTTCGAGGGACGGGACAAGGGCTCGGTGCTCGTGGACGTGGTGGGCAAGCGCGCCCTGGACTGGGCGAAGAAGCGGGGGCTCCAGGTCCACTCGGAGTACCTGGCCGTGCCCATCACGGGCATGGAGCGGGTCTCCCGGGAGATCTCCGATGACGCCGCCCGGCAGTACCAGGAAGGCGAGATCGACGCCCTGTACGTGGTCTACAACGAATTCCACTCCGCTGTGAGCCAGGAGCCCCTGGTGGTGCGGGTCTTCCCGATGGCCGAGGACATCGACCGGCGCCACGAGCCGCGGAACGAGGTGGCCCACCTGCTGGAGCCGGACCCGAACACGACCCTCGAGGCCCTCCTGCCGCGCTTCGTGGAAACGGAACTCCTGCGCACCCTGCTGGAGTCCTCGGCTTCCGAACACGGCGCCCGCATGGCCGCCATGGACAAGGCCAGCAACAACGCCGGCGAGATGATCGCCAAGCTGACGCTGACCATGAACAAGATCCGCCAGGCCAGCATCACGAACCAGATCATCGAGATCGTTTCCGGCGCGAACGCCTAATCCCCTTCCGATTCCGCTTACGAGGTCACCCATGTCTACCCAGCTTCAAGGTCGCGTGATCGCCATCGTCGGTCCCGCCGTGGACGTCGAGTTCGACAGCCACCTCCCCCAGATCATGAACGCCCTGCTGACGGAGGTCACCGACGGCCAGGGCGTCACCGCCACCGTCACCCTGGAAGTGCAGCAGCACCTGGGCGAGAACCGCGTGCGCTGCGTGGCCATGCAGCCCACCGAGGGCATGATCCGCGGCCAGGTGGTGCGCGACACCGGCGCCGCCATCAACGTGCCCGTGGGCCCCGAGACCCTGGGCCGCATCCTCAACGTCGTCGGCGACCCCGTGGACGAGCGCGGCCCCGTGGGCAACAAGATGACCCTGCCCATCCACCGCGAGGCCCCGAAGTACGAGGAGCTGAACACCTCCTCCGAGATGTTCGAGACGGGCATCAAGGTCATCGACCTGCTGGAGCCCTACGCGAAGGGCGGCAAGACCGGCCTCTTCGGCGGCGCGGGCGTGGGCAAGACCGTGCTCATCATGGAGCTCATCAACAACATCGCCAAGGGGCACGGCGGCTACTCCGTGTTCGCCGGCGTGGGCGAACGCACCCGCGAGGGCAACGACCTCTGGCACGAGATGATGGATTCCGGCGTCATCGACAAGAACGACCTTTCCAAGTCGAAGGTGGCCCTGATCTACGGCCAGATGACCGAGCCCCCCGGAGCCCGCGCCCGCGTGGCCCTCACGGGCCTCACGGTGGCCGAGTACTTCCGCGACCAGGAGGGCAAGGACGTGCTGCTCTTCGTGGACAACATCTTCCGCTTCACCCAGGCCGGCGCCGAGGTGTCCGCGCTGCTGGGCCGCATGCCCTCCGCCGTGGGCTACCAGCCCACCCTGGCCACGGAGATGGGCGTGCTCCAGGAGCGCATCACCTCCACCAAGAAGGGCTCCATCACCTCCGTGCAGGCCGTGTACGTGCCCGCGGACGACTACACCGACCCGGCGCCCGCCACCACTTTCGCCCACCTGGACGCCACCACCAACCTGAGCCGTGAGATCGCCGCCCTGGGCATCTACCCGGCGGTGGACCCCCTGGCCTCCACCTCCCGCCTGCTGGATCCCCGCGTCCTGGGGGACCTGCACTACAACACCGCCATGCGCGTGAAGTCCATCCTCCAGAAGTACAAGGAGCTCCAGGACATCATCGCCATCCTCGGCATGGACGAGCTCTCGGACGACGACAAGCTCATCGTGGCCCGCGCCCGCAAGATCCAGCGCTTCCTCTCCCAGCCCTTCTTCGTGGCCGAGCAGTTCACGGGCATGGCGGGCAAGTACGTGAAGCTCGAGGACAGCATCAAGGGCTTCAGCGAGATCTGCGACGGCAAGTGGGACCACCTGCCCGAGCAGGCCTTCTACCTGGTCGGGACCATCGAAGAGGCCGTCGAAAAAGCTGAAAAGATGGCGCAGGCTTAACCATCGCGCTCGATTGAAAAGCCAGCCCCGGGATGCCGGGACCTCCGGGGTCCCGGCCATCCGCGAAGCGGATTCCCGGAGAACGGCGCAGCACCTTTGAGGCCCCCATGTCCGAACCCATCCTTCTCGAAGTGGTCACCCCCCAGCGCCGGGTCCTCGCGGCCCAGGTGTCCGAGGTGGCCTTCCCCTCCGCCCACCGCGGCTACTACGGCATCCTTCCGGGCCACACGCCCGTGATGACGCCCGTGGGCGACGGCCTCCTCTACTTCACCCAGGAGGGCAAGAAACACTGGTTGACGGTCTTCGGCGGCTTCGCCGAGGTGGGCCCCGACCACGTCACCATCCTGGCCCGGGAATCGGAGACCGTGGACATGATCGATCTGGACCGGGTGGAGGCGGAGCGCCAGCACGCCCTCAAGCTCCTGAAGGAGGCCGAGAGCGAGCATGACCTCGCCCTGGCCCAGGCCCAGCTGGACGCCTCCCTCATCCGCATGGAGGCCGCGGGTCGGCCCGCCGGGCACTAACGCTGGGACCCCTGGATTTTCCCCATGCCCCCGGCCCAGGCCGGGGGCATGATGGTTTTGGGGGATGCCCATGGACACGAACGATCCCATCCTGGACCCGGCCCCGCTGCAGAGCCTGAACGCCCTGCCGGGGGGCTCCGCCGCGGTGCAGGAGCTGCTGCAGATCTTCCAGGAGGACGTCCCCCAGCGCATTGCGGCCATCCGGGAGCGCCTGGCGGAGGGGCAGGCGAAGGAGGGGAGCATCGAGGCCCACAGCCTGAAGGGGGGGGCCAGCAACCTGGGGTTGCTGCGCCTGGCCAAGGTGGCCAAGGCCCTGGAGCACCGGCTGCGGGAGGAGGAGAACCTGGACTGCTCGGCCCTGATCCAAGAGCTGGAGGCCGAATACCCCGTGGCCCTGGGGGCCCTGCGAGCGGCCTTCCCGGCCTAGAAGCCCTCAGAAGTCGAAGCGGGCGTTCTGTTCCAGCATCTTCAGCCTGGGATCGGCGATGGCCCGCAGTTGGGGCAGCATCTGGGGCTTGTCCCCGGGGGTCAGGTGGTAAATACGCACCGGCACGTCCACCTTCAGCTTCCGGAGTTCCTCGCCCAGCATTTCCGGAGTCAGGTGCTTGCTGGCCTCCGCCAGCCATTTCTGCTCGTTGGGAAAGCTGGCCTCGGTGATGAAGAGCCGGAGGTTCGGCGTGGCGTTGGCGATCTCGTAGATGCGGTCCGTGCGCTCCGTGTCGCTGGTGAAGATGAAGGCGCTGTGGCCGTCCTCCACCTTGTAGCCCACGCAGGGCACCAGGTGGTTCACTCGGATGGGGGTGATTCGCAGCCCTTCCACCTCGTAGGCCTTCTCCGGCTCCACCTCGGTGTAGCGGATGGTGGGGTCGTTGGGGCTGGGGATGACGCTGAAATCCGGCCACAGTTCGTCGTTGAAGAGGTGGCGCCGCAGCACGTCGAGGGTCTCGGGCAGGGCGTGGATCTCCACGGGACCCGAGGTGTGGCCGAACACGTTCTTCGTAAAGAAGGGCAGGGTGCAGATATGGTCGAGGTGGGAGTGGCTGATGAAGATGTGGCGGATGGCGATCTGCTCCTCCACCGTGAGGGCCTGCGTAATGGACCCCGCGTCGATGGCCACGGTCCCGTTGACGAGCAGCCCCGTCAGCCGTTCGCCGTCGGCCTCTCCGCCGGAACACCCCATGATGCGAAGCTGCATGGAACCTCAGGAATGCCGAATGATACCCACAACAAGTTCCTGAAAAAAGGGCGCTCCTTCCAGATTCTTCGGGCCGGGGCCGCCGTCCTCAGAACCGGATCCCGGCGTAGAGCCCCACCTGGGCCTGGGGGGCCAGGGCCTTGCGGAGCTGGTCCGGGGTGGCGGTGCGGTCCTCCTTGCGGGCCGGCGCGGCCACTTCCAGGCGCAGGAAGGGACTGAGGTAGGGGGTGGGCAGGGTGAAGCCCAGCCCGGCCCGGAGCCAGGGTCGAGTCTGGGTGCTGCTGTCCTGGCCGCCGGCCGTCAGCTCCCAGCTCAGGCGCTCCTGGCGCATCTCCACGCCGGCGTTGAAATTGATGAGGACCTTGAAGTCCAGCTGGGCCCCGGCGGCGACGGACTCCACGCCGTAGCGCCCCAGCTTGGTGCCGTTGAGGACCAGATCCGCCTGGGCCTTGGGCTGGTAGGTGCCGGTGAGGGAGAGCTCGGCCACCTTGAGGTCCAGGAGGGACCAGCCCACCCGGAATCCCACGGCCCGGGGGCTGGCTTCGTCGTACTTGCCGCTGCCGGCGGCGGACTGGGAAGGGCCGAGGAGCTTGCTCAGGAGCAGGCCCGCCTCGCCGGCTCGCGCGGGCGAGGCGAGGAGGAAGGCCGCGGCCAGGGCGGGGCGCAGATGCTTCATGGGACCTCCGGGGCTTCGGGCCATCCTCGGCCCCCGCGGGGCCTGGGTCAAGATGCCGACCGCTTTGGGATACCCTCGAGGCATGCGCCCCCACCTGAGCTTCCTCCTCCTGGACGGGTTCGATCCCGACACCGGGGAGCTCGCGCTCCGCGCCGGGTACCAGGGGCCCTCCGGGCCCGAACTGCTCCGCCTCAAGCTGCACCTAGGACGGGTCGGGGACCCCCTCCAGCCCCTGAGGCGGGAGCTGACGAACCTGGTCCAGATGCCCCTTCCGCCCATCTGGGACCGCGGCCTCAAGCTCATCATCCGCGCCGTCGAGGACGACCTGGCGGGGGCGGGCGGCCGGGATCCTCGGCGCTACCGGTGGGTCCAGACGCAGATCCTCCACCCCACGGACGAGCGCCGGTCCACGCTGAACCATCCGGTGCCGCGGCAGGTGGAGGTCCTTTGGGACTGGGCCCAGCGCCTGGACCAGGCCGGGGACTCGGCGCGGACCATGGAGCTGCTGGAGCGCCTGCTGCTGCTGGCCCCCCGCCACGAGCTGGCCCTGGCCTGGCTGGCCTCCCTCCTGCGGGGCCAGGGGATGGTGGAGGAACTGCTGGAGGTCTGCGGGCAGTGGCTGCGGGCGGTCCCCCGCAGCCCCGAGGCCCTGCTCAGGAAGGGGGAGGCCCTCCTCCACCTGGAGCGTCACCGGGAGGCCCTGGAGGCCTTCAACGAGCTGCTCAAGCTCCAACCCCTCCACGCCCTGGCGCACCTGGGGGCGGCCCAGGCCCAGCAGCGCCTCGGCCTGGATCCCTTCCCACACCTGGACGCGGCCCTGGAATTGGACCGGGAGGTCACGCGCTCCGTGCTTCGGGAGACCTTCGATTTCCGCCTTCCCGCGGAGCTCCCCGGCGCCCTGTCCTACCCGGTGGAGGAGCTCCCGACCCTTCTGGGGGTCTCCCTGGCGGAGATCCGGGCCTTCGTCGCGGAAGGGCACCTGCCCCTCGTGCAGGACGGAACGGCGGTCCGGGAGGCGGATCTGTCCCGGTGGGTGAGCATCCAGAACCGCTTTCAGCTGCTGGACCAGGGGCTTCACTGGAGCGCGCACACCCCCCGGGCCCTCCCCCCGCTGGCCGCCGATTAGCGTGCGATCATGGGGCCATGGATGCCGCGGCCCTTCTTACCACCGACCTCCCCTTTCCGGTCTTCCGCCGAGGCAAGGTGCGCGACGTCTATGACCTTGGGGACGCGCTGCTCATCGTGGCCTCGGATCGCATCAGCGCCTTCGATTGCGTGATGCCCGAGGGCATCCCCGGCAAGGGCCGGATCCTCACGGCCGTGGCCAATTTCTGGTTCGAGGTCACCCGGGACATCGTGCCCAACCACCTGGAGGCGGGTCTGGACCTGGAGGGGGAGCCCCGCCTGGCGCCCTACGCCCCGGAGCTCCGGGGCCGGGCGATCCTCGTGAGGAAGACCGAGCCCCTGCCGGTGGAGTGCGTGGTGCGGGGCTACCTGGCCGGTTCCGGATGGAAGGAATACCAGCAGTCCCAGTCCGTCTGCGGGGTGCCTCTCCCGGCGGGTCTGCGCTTGGCGGATCGGCTGGTTGAGCCCATCTTTACCCCGGCCACCAAGGCCCCCGAAGGCCACGACGAGAACATCTCTTTTGAAAGGCTGGAGGGGGTCGTGGGCGGGGACCTGGCGGCGAGGCTGCGGGAGCTGAGTCTGGCCCTCTACGCTCGAGGGCGGGCCCTGGCGGCCGAACGAGGCATCCTGCTGGCCGACACCAAGTTCGAATTCGGGCTCCTGCCTTCGGGGGAACTCCTGCTCATCGACGAGGCCCTCACGCCCGATTCCAGCCGCTACTGGTTGGCGGAGACCTGGGCCCCCGGGAGGAATCCCCCCAGCCTGGACAAGCAGTACCTGCGGGATTACCTGGAGTCCCTGAGGGACTGGAACATGGCCCCGCCGGCACCCCACCTCCCGGAGGCCGTCATCGAAGGCATCCGAGCCCGCTACCTGGACCTGGCGGGGCGCTTCGGCGTGGCGGTGGCGTAGGAGCCTCAGGGCGTCGTCGGCGGCGGGGCCCAGGGCCCTAGTTCCGGCGCCTCCTTGCGCCAGCGGGCGAGGGTGGGCGAAGGGACCCCGATCACCAGCAGGCTCCATCCCCGAGGGTCCAGGGCCTCCTTCAGGAGGGACTGGAGGTCCTCCAACCGCACCTGGCGGATCTCCGCCTCGTTGGGGGCGCCCAGGGATTGGGCCAGGGCCTCCTCCATGGCCTTGGAGGGATGCAGGTCCAGGTGGGAGCGCTCCCGGAGCCAGGCCTCTCGGGCCCTTTCGAGGCCGGCGGCGTCCAGGCTTCGGGAAAGCAATCCCCACCGTTGGGCCACCTCTCCTACCCGACGGGGGAGATCGGCGGCGTTGCCCGAGGCCCCTTCGAGCAGGTAGCCCTCCTCGTGGATGCCCCGGTGCAGGGGGGTGCCGGTGGGGGCCAGGATCAGGGAGAGCAGTTCCAGGGCCGCCGTCGCTCGAGGGGTCGCCGGCCGGATGCGGCTTCCGATCCAGGCCTCGGGAGGGCCCTCGGGGGAGGTGAAAACGCGAGGAACCGGTGCCGGCGCCGGGAGGGGGGCGGGACGGCCGGCCTCGGGGCCCCAAGTGCCCAGGTGCAGGAGGAGGAGGCTGCGGGCCTGGGCCGCGTCCAGGTCCCCGACGAGCCCCAGGACTGCTCGTCGCGGATGGACGACCCGCCGGTAGAACCCTTCGAGATCCTCCTGCGAGATCTGGCTGAGGGCTCCGGTGTCCACCAGCTCCTGGGCCCCGAGGGCGGTCATGAAACGCTGGCGCACCACCTCCTGGGGCCCAAGGGACTCCTGCCCGCGCCAGGTGCGGACCCGGAGGGCTTCCACCAGGGGACCTTCGAGGGCGGGACGCTGGATCAGGAGAGCGAGGGCCCCGAAGGCGGCCTCTTGGTCCTGGCTGCGGCAGCCCAGGTCCCATCGGAATTCCCGGGGGAGGGCGCGGAAATCCAGGCGAAGCCCCAGCCCTTCGGTCTCCTGGTCGAAGGCCTCCCGACTGCGGAGCCCCACGCCGCTGCGGTCCAGGAGGGCCCCCAGGAAGGTGCCGAGGCCGGACTTGGAGGGGGGCTCCTCCACGGAATCCCAGGCCACGCGCAGCTGGGCCCGCAGGAGGGGGCGGCCGTGGTCCTCCAGGAGGTACACGCGAAGGCCGTTGGGAAGGGTGAAGCGCTGGACCGCCTGGCCCGGGGCCTGAAGGCCCGCCGCGAGCAGAAGCCCCAGAAGGGCCCGCCTCATCGTCCCCCCCGGGAACTGGTGAGGAGGCGGAGGGCGGCCTCCCGGTCCTCCCGGCTCAGCATCCGCAGCTGGCGCATGCCCTGCCTCACGACTTCGTCCACCCGCTCCCGCTCGGGGATCCGGGCCGAGGCCAGGCGCCGGAGGGCCTCCACGAGCCGGGCGTCCAGGGGGTCCGCGGTAGCCTCCAGCGGGTCCGGTTCCACGAAGACCTCCGTGCGCAAGGCGGGCACGAGGTAGCGCCGGGCCACCGTCTGGACCTCTTCGGGGCGGAGTTGCACCCCTCGGCCCGGGAAGGCCTGGCGCCAATCGCCGGTGGTGGCGGTGGCCTCTCCCAGCATCCGGGCCAGGGCGTCGGGATCGACGGTCCGAAGGGCCTCGGCGGTGTCCCGGCGCCGGATCAGGCGCTCGAAGGCCGCCGCGTCGAGGGGTTCCTGCTGGAGGCGAAGGGCCTCCCCCTCCACCGCCAGGGCGAGTTCCGAAAGACCGTGCCCCTCCTCGGGCACCACTTCCAGGGCCAGGAGGCCCGGGAGGCGGGTGCCGGGCACCCCCAGGCGGGCATCCACGGATTGGGCCAGCCCGTGGTTCAGGAAGGTGGATCGCAGCCGGGCGCTCCGCCCCTCCCCGAGGGCGTCCGCCAGCAGCCGCAGGGCCGGCGTGTCGGGATGGTCCAGGGGGGGGACCCGCCAGCCCACGAGGAGGCGGGAGGGGCCGGGCCGGATGGCGCTCACCCGGCGGGCGCCGGGGGGGGGCTCCGTCCCGAGGCCTTCGTAGAGGGGGGACGGCTCCGGGGTCGGGAGGCGGCCCAGGGCCTGTTCCAGGATGGGGAGGGCCCTTTCGCCGGAGAGGTCTCCCACCACCACCAGGACCAGGCGGTCGACGCTGAAGAGGCGACGGGCCATGGCCCGGGCCTCGGGCCAGCCCAGGGCCTCGGTGCTGCCGCCGCGTCCCAGACCGTACTGCGCTCCTGGGACGGCCGCTTGGAGAAGGAGGCCGTAGCGATCCGGGGTCGGGGGGGGCTGGCTCCCCCGCAGGATGGGAAACCAGGGCAGTCGCACGTGCTGCAGCCTGGCCACCTCCAGCCGGATCCAAGCGGCCAGGGCCTGACTGGGCAGGTCCAGCGACGTCTCCACGAAGTCCGATTCGACCCGTAGGCCCCGGCGGGCCGCCCCCAGGCCCGCCAGGAGGTCCGGCATCCCGGGCTCCGGAAGGCGGGTGCGGAGGGTGGCGAGGTGGGAGGCGTGGAGGGAGGCCAGCTCCTTTTCCAGGCCCTCGGCCTCCCCTCCCCGGCGCTGGCGCCCGAGGCGGGCCCGAGTCAGGGCGTCGTAGGTGCCCGCCTCCCGCACCAGCAGGGCCTCCAGGGCGGGATCCGAATCCGTATCCGAAGGGTCCAGGCGGGCCCAGAGGGCCTCGGCGACCCGATCCACCGCGGCGGGGGGGGCGGGCGGGGCCTCGGAGCGTCCCCCCCGAAAAAAGAGGCGCGCGTGGAAGGCTCCGCTTCCGGGGCGCTCCACCAGCAGGATGCGGGACCCGTTCGAGAGCCGCCGCTCCTGCACGTCCGGGAGCCCGGGCTGGGCGAGGAGGGGAAGGGCGGCCAGGAGGGCCGGGCGGGCGAGGGGGGACAGGCGCATGGCTGTCCCCGAGGGTATCAGCGCAGGTGGATGCTGCCGTTGGTGGTTTCCAGCCGGATGACCTGGTTCCTGCCCGGCAGCTTGAGTCGAGCGCTGTGCTTTTCCAGGGAGATGACCTGGGCCGCCGGAAGGTGGATGTCCAGCTCCCCGTGGGTGTTGTCGGCCCGGATCTCCCCGGTGGCCTTCCCCAATTCCACGTCCAGGCGTCCGTTGGTGGTCTCGAGGCTGATGCCCTCCCCCCAGCCGTCGAGGGCGCGGGCGGTGATGCTGCCGTTGGAGGTCTCCACCTGGACGCCGCCTTCCACGTCCTCGAGGAGGATCCTCCCGTTGCTGGTGGTGGCCTTGATGCGGGCCCTGAGCCTCCTGGCTTCGATGGAGCCGTTGCTGGTCTCCGCCATCACTTCGCCCTTGATCTCTTCGATGCGGATGCCGCCGTTGGTGGCCTCGCAGCGGGCGTAGCCCTCGAGGTTGGATACGTTCACCGTGCCGTTGGTGGTACGGAAGTGGGCCAGGAGGCGATGGGGCACCTGGAGGCTCATCTCGCAGCGGGGGGTGTGGATGAAGCCGAAGTTGAAGCTGAAGGTGGGCTGCTGGAAGATCGCCTCGATATCGAGGTCGGGGCCCTTGTGCTGGATCACCAGGTCCACCTTCCGTCGCGGGCTGTCCCGGATCTGGGCCGTGAGGGCCACCTCCTCCCGGTCCCAGCCCACGACCTTGATGGCGCCGTTCCGGTTCCTCACCCAGAGCTTGGAGCCGAAGCCGAGTTTCTCGACGCGCCGCTCGACGCGGAATTCGCCGCTGGAGGGCGGCTCGGGCGGCTCCGGGGGAGCGGGGGGCTCCGGCGGGGCGGGCGGAGGGGGAGGGGCTGGGGCCTGAGCCGCGAGGATGCAGCCGACGGTGGGGGCGAGCAGGGAGGCGGAAAGGGAAAGGCTGGAGCTCATGGCGACTCCCGGAGTGGGAAAGATCCTGGATGCCCCAGGGTCGAACAGGAAACGGGATACGGGGGATTCGGGTTTAGCGAATGGTAACCTGAGTGGCTCGGAGGAATCCCATGTCTGTCCTGATCCTGTCCGCCACCCGCAGCGCCGTCGGTTCCTTCGGAGGGAGTCTCCGGCCCCTGAGCGCGGTGGACCTGGGGGCGGCCGTCATCACCGAGGCCCTGTCCCGGGCCGGAGTGGCGGCGGACCAGGTGGGGGACGTCGTCCTGGGCAACGTGCTGCAGGCGGGCAGCGGCCAGAACGTGGCTCGGCTGGCGGCTCTTCGCGCGGGCCTGCCCCACGGGACCCCTGCCCACACGGCCAACATGGTGTGCAGGGGTGGGGGTGTCAGGCCGACGAATGTCGTACTTAAAAATTTTCCTTGAGCCGAAAAATTCCAGGTGAATATTGCGGATCCGGCGTGGGCGCAGGCGTGACATCCATTGATCAGGGGATATCCGACAGTAAACTGCACGCCGCCATTCGGGCCGGGTTGGGAGTTGGGCCAGGTCTTCCCGTCGCGATCCCCGGGCCACACATCAACCTGCGGAAACTGGAACTGGAGGTCCTTGAACTGAGGCGTCTGCTGCATTGTTTTCCGGTCCAGCAGGG
>CAYSXG010000018.1:0-14336 GCA_964434895.1 uncultured Solibacteraceae bacterium
TCTTGGCGGTAAATCCACCCCATCAGGGCAGTTCATGGGGGTGGGGTCGCCGCCCCTCGAATGGGTGCGGTCGCTTACGCCACCAGAGGAATGCGCAGGCCCTCGGCCACGAATTCCGTCACGCGGATCTGGAAGCCGGGGGCGGGGTGCGCGAATTTGATGCCCACCAGCACGTAGCCCCGGTCGGGCCCTCCCCGTTGGGAGGCGGCCTGCTGACCGAGGATCCAGGCCACCTGGGCCAGCTGTGGCATCTGCGGAAGGGAAGGGTGGTGGATGGAGAAGTCCTGCAGGAGGGAGCCCTTTTCTAGGACCTTGGCCGCTTCGAAGCTGAGGCGGAGCGCGCAGCCCCCGGCCCCCAGGTTGGTCAGGCGGAGGCCCCGGAACGGGCGCCCATCGAGGTGGTAGCTCACGCTGAAATCCGCGCCGACAGAGAGCCGCAAGTGCATGCGCAGGTTCAGGTACATGGACTCCCCGGTACAAGAAACCAAGCCCCCCGAAGAGGGCTTGGTAAAAATCTCGCCCCCTTCTCATCGGTTCCAAGGGGTCCCGGCTTGAGGGCCAAAAAGCCGGGCGGCGTCCCTCAGCCGAGGCGCATCCGCCGCAGCAGGGCCTGGAAGCGCGGATGCCCGCGCAGGGGCGCGAGGAGGAAGGAGCCCTGGATGCCGTAGATGGCGCCGAGTCCTTCCTCGAAGGCTTGTTCCAGGCAATCGATGGCCTCGTCCGCCTCGCCGAGGCCCGTGTGCAGGTAGGCCAGATGGTAGGGGGAGGCGGGCGTCGGGCGGGCGGGGTCCCGCAGGAGCGCCAGCTTTTCCCGGGCGAGGTCCATCCTTCCCAGGAGGGCCTCGGCCTGGCCCGCCTGGGCCAGCCACTGATCCGCGCCCTGGGCCAGTTCGACGGCGCGGCGGATCTCAGCCAGGCCCTCCTCGGCCGCGCCGCTCAGGAAGAGGGCCCAGCCCAGGGTGGCATGGGCCCGGGGGTAGTCCGGATCCGCGTCCACCGCCGCGCGGGCCGCCCTCAAGGCCTCTTTGTTCCGCCCCGCGCGGAGGAAGGCGTTGGCCAGGTCCGCCTTGTGGGTCAGGGGGTCCAGCTCGAAGGCCCGCTGCTGAAGGGCGATGGCCTCGTCGAAGCGGCCCATGCCGGCGCACATCCGACCGAAGAGGTCGTAGGCGTCCGAGTCGTTGGGATTCAACTCGATGGCCCGGCGGAAGCCCTTCTCGGCCCCCTCCCAGTCCATGTCGAAGGCGGCGGTGGCGTAGGCGAGGGCGCAGTGGGCCTCCCCGAGATGGGGGTCGAGGAGGATGGCTTTGGCGGCGGCGGCCATGGCCTTCGGCTTCAGCTCCCCGCGGCTCCGGTTGGTGGCCTCCGCCAGTTCGGTGTAGGCCAGGGACAGTCCCACGTGGGCCAGGGCGAAGGCCGGGTCGCGGTCGATGGCCCGCTGGAAATGCGCGATGGCCCGGGCCGTCTCTTCCGGCGTGAACCGCACGAAGGCGTGCCGCCCCCGCAGGAAATGCTCGTAGGCCAGCAGGTCCTGGGTGGGCCGCTTGCGGAGGCGCTCCTCCTCGTGGGGGGAAAGCTGGGCGCGGAGGGCGGTGGCGATCTGGGTCGCGACGTCCGCCTGGATGGCGAAGATGTCGTCCAGGGCGCGATCGTAGGTTTCCGCCCAGAGGTGCTCCCCGGTGGCGGTGTCCACCAGCTGGGCCACGATGCGCACCCGGTCCCGCACGCGGCGGACGCTGCCCTCCAGCATGTGCCGGACCTGGAGCTTGGCGGCGATGGCCTGCAGGTCCTCGGCATGTTCGCGGAAGGGCATGACGGAAGTCCGGGCGATCACCCGCAGCATCTTGAGCTTGCACAGGTGGGCGATGACGTCCTCGGTGATGCCGTCGGCGAAGTACTCGTCCTCCGGGCCGCCGCCGCGGTTGGAGAAGGGCAGGACGGCGATGGAGGGGAGCTCCTGCAGCGGGCCGCTCAGGGCCGGCGGGGCGGTGGACAGGGGCAGGGAATCCAGGGTCCGGGCCACCCCCTCCAGGTGGGCGTGTACCTCCTTTGCGGAGGGGTAGCGCCATTCCGGCCGCTTTTCGAGGCAGCGTGTCACGACCCGCACGAGGTCCGGCGGCAGGTCCTGGCGGAGGGCCGTAAGGGGAGGGGGGTCCCCCCGCAGGATGGCGAGGCAGACCTCGGCCACGGTCTCGCCCAGGAAGGGCCTCCGCCCCGCCACCATCTCGAAGAGGAGGACCCCGAAGGCGAACAGGTCGGTGCCGGCGTCCGCCGGGAGCCCCTGGAGCTGCTCGGGGGCCATGTAGGGGACCGTGCCGCCCACCTGGCTCTGCGGGCTGAGGGCGACGGTATCGGCGGTGGGGGCGGCCTCCCGCGGGTCCGCGCGGGGCGGCTCCGGCACCGAAAGGAATTTGGCCAGGCCGAAATCCAGCACCTTGACGCGCCCTTCGGGGGTGATGCGGATGTTGGCGGGTTTGAGGTCGCGATGGACGACGCCCCGCTCGTGGGCCGCGGTCATGGCATCCGTGAGGGCCAGGGCGATCTGGAGCACCTGGCGAAGGGGCATCCCCTCGGGCCGGATCTCGCTGCTCAGGTCCCGCCCCTCCACCAGCTCCAGGGTCAGGAAGGGGGTGTCGGCGGCCTGCTCCACCGAGTACAGGACGACGATGTTGGGGTGATTGAGGTGGGCCACGGTGCGGGCCTCGCGCTGGAACTGGGCCAGGCGGTCCCGGTCCTTCCCGAAGGCCTCCGGCAGCACCTTGATGGCCACCTCCCGGCCCAGCCGGGGGTCGCGGGCCCGGTAGACCCGCCCCATCCCGCCTTCCCCGAGCAGGCCGAGAATCTCATAGGGCCCGAGGGAGAAGCCGCCATCCGGAAACATCCACCCGAGTCTAGCTCAAGCCGTGTGGGGAACCCATCGGCCCGGCCCCGGACGCGAAAGGGGCGCCTCGCGGCGCCCCTCGCAGCGGGAAAGGCGAGCCTACTCGGCCTTCTTCTTGGCGGCCTTCTTGGGCTTCTCCTCCGCGGGAGCCTCCTCGGCCTTGGGAGCCTTCTTGGCCGTCTTCTTGGGCTTCTCGGCCGGCTTGGGATCGTGGTCGTGATCGTGGTTGCAGTCGGGGCCGTGGACGTGCTCGGCGGCCATCACGGCGTCCGGGGAGCCGCCCTCCTGCTCTTCCAGATTGCCGCCTTCGAGGCCGCCGGCGTCGAAGCGGACGGAGGCCTCGCCGGCCTCACGCTTGCGCTCCAGCTCCAGCAGTTCAGCGAAGGCCGCCTTGTCCAGCAGCTCCTCGGCCACTTCGGCGGTGGTGAGCAGGCGCTCGAAGATCTTGTCGGTGCGGATGCGGCCCTTGATCTCGGTGGTGTTGCCGCGCTGCTCCAGCTCCTGCTTGAACTGGGCGAAGGGGGCCTGGATGCGGTTGTCCTCCATGTAGGCCCGGATGTCCGCGTCGATCTCCTCGTCGGTCACGTCGATGTCCTCGGCGTTGCCGATGGCCTGCAGCAGGTAGCCGCTGCGGACGGCGCGCTCGGCGTCCCGCAGGCGGTGCTGGCGGTAGGCCGCCCAGTTGATGCGCTTGGGATCCACGCCCTGGTTGCCCATGGTGCGGGCGAACTCCTGGCAGTAGTCGTCCAGCTGGAGGTTCACCATGGAGGCGGGCACTTCGAAGTTGGCCGCGTCCAGGAGGGCGTCGAGCAGGGTGGTCTGGAGCCGGGCCATGGCGTCCCGCTCAGAAGCCTCTTCCAGCTCCTTCTGGACGTGGGCCCGGAGGGCCTCGAGGGTCTCGAACTGGCCCATGTCCTTGGCGAACTCGTCGGAGAGCTCGGGCACTTCCCGCTTGCGGAGGTCCTTCAGGGTGGCCACGTAGTGGACCTTCTTCCCGGCCAGGAACTTGTCCGGACCGTCCAGGGGGAGGGTGATGTCGAAGGCCTTGGTCTCGTCGAGTTTCATCCCCAGGACCTCCTGGTCGAAGGGGCGGGCGGTGGTGAGCTGGAGCACCTGGTCCTTGTAGGACTGCTGCTTCTGCCCCTGGGGCTTCACCTTGATATCGAGGGTGGCGTAGAGGTTCTCCGCGGCCGGGCCCTCGTCGGGCACGAAGCGGGCGGCGCGCTGGCGGAGTCCTTCCAGGTGCTCCTCCAGGGCCTCGCCGTCGATGCCTCGCTTGCGCTTGGTGGCCTTCAGGCCCTTGTAGTTGGGGAGGGTGACTTCGGGGGCCACGTCGAACTGGGCCTTGAACATGCCGTCCGCCCCCTCGCCGAGCTCCACCTTCTCCAGGGAGGGCATGCTGATGGGCTGGGTGCCGGCCTCGCTGGCCGCGTTCCAGAAGTGGCGCTGGACGAGGTTCTCGGCCACCTCACGGTAGATCTCCTGGCGGTAGCGCTGCAGCAGGACGGTGCGGGGGGCCTTGCCGGGACGGAAGCCGGGGATCCGGACCTTGGGGGCGAGCTTGTTGATCACTTCGCCGAGGACCGAGGAGACCTCGTTGGCGGGAACCCGGAATTCCAGGGACTTCCGCGTGGTGCTGTGATGGTTGAGGGTGACCTGCATGGGGGCTCCTGTAAATCCGAAGGGCAGAGCTGGGGGTTCCCGTGGTGCGAACGGTGGGACTCGAACCCACACGGTGTGAACCGCTGGAACCTAAATCCAGTGCGTCTACCAGTTCCGCCACGTTCGCGGGGATCCAAAGTCCGAATTGTCTTGTTCGTGGTGCGCCCAGAGCGATTCGAACGCCCGACCCTCAGGTTCGAAGCCTGATGCTCTATCCAGCTGAGCTATGGGCGCGCCGGGAGCCTTCTAGTTTGCCATGTTCGGCCTCGGGAATCACCCTTCCTTTGGGGGGGCGGGGAGGGGCCCGGCCGAAGCGCGGCACCAGGCATCCTCTGCCGCATGACCCCGGGTGGCCCCGAGCTCCGCTGGGGAGAGGCCCAGGCCCCGAGCCCGCTCCCATTCCCCCCCCAGGTCACAGGGGATGACCCCCGGGTCGTCGGTTCCGAGGGCGCAGCGCACTCCCGCCCGAAGCATGGCCGGAAGGGGATGGGGACCCAGGTCCGGAACCAGGGCGCGATTGGAGCTGAGGCAGACGTCCACGGGGATGCGCCGCTCCGCCAGGAGCTCCCAGGTGGCCTCCTCCGAGCGGACCCCGTGGACGATCCGTTCCACGCCCCCTTCGAGAACCGCCTCCCTCACGCCGCTTCCCGGACCGTTCTCCCCGGCGTGGGCGGCGATGCGCAGGCCCAGCCGCCGGGCCCGATCGAAGACCGGGGCCCACTCCCGGAAGGGGACCCGCTCCAAACCTCCGGTGGAAAAGCCCACCACGAAGCCCGGGAGCTCCCCTTCCACCAGGTCCAGCACCTGGTGGCCATGGCCTGGGCCGAGATGGTTCACCGCGTCCAGGACGACGGCCACGGACGCCCCCCGGGCCGCGGCCCTCCGAAGGCCGGCCTCCAGGCCCCGCCAGAGCTGGTCGAGGCGGATCTGCCGCCGGTGGGCCACCAGGAAGTGGGGGCTCAGCCAGAGGTCCAGCCCCTGGGGCTGGGGGCCCAGGCGTTGGAGGGCCGCCTCCACGGCCGCCTCCACCGAGGCGGCATCCGTGAGGAAGGACGCGGCGAATAGAAAGGCTTCGATGAAGGCCTCGAAGGGCTGGACCTCGCCCCTCCAGAGGGCCTCGGCCGCCCCGGGGATGGATCGGCCCAGCTCCGCGGCCCGATGGCGCACCCATCGGGGGTCCAGGGAGCCTTCGAGATGGACGTGGCGGTCGAGGGAGGGGGGCTGCACCCGTCCATTATGCTCGCCACGTGCCGGGTCCCGGCTGCGCTGCCCTGCCCCGCAGGGCGCTCCGACACCCGGCGGGGCCGTGGCATAAGCTCCTCGCCGGGTCCTCGCTTCGCACCGTCCCCCGGACGGCGCTACGCGACCCGGCGGTCGCTCATTCGTCGTAGTCGTCCATGCGGAGGTCGCCGGGGTCCACGCCTTCGGCCCGGCCGGGGGTGAAGCCCAGGCTTTCATCGAAACCTTCCTCGGCCGGAGCCTCGGCGTCGGGTTCCGCGGAGAAGTCGTCCTCGATGTGATGGACCACCTTCTCCTTCTTGACGGTCTTCGCCTTGGTGGGGGCCTCCTTCTGGTTGGCTCCGCACTTGGGGCAGAGGGCATCGGCCTTGCCGAAATCGTAGAACTTGGTGCTGCATGCGAAGCAGGTGAACTTCTTACCGAGGTTGGCCATGGTCTCCGCTACCTTCCGTCAAAGGATCAACGGTGTAGCAGATTTTTGCGGGTTTGTCACCCCGACCCCCCGGTCATTGGGCCCAGGGGGCCCCTTTCAGAAGGGTTTTGTTTCCTTCGCACAATAGCTCCACCAGGGTCTGGAGGAAGATCCGGTGGCGGGTCTCCACGTCGAGGCCGAAGCGGTCGATGAAGGTGGCCCGGCTGCGCTCCAATTCCTCCCGAAGGAGGGGGTAGAGGTTGCCGTGCTGGCGGCCCTGGGTGACCTTTTGGGGGAAGTAGAGCTCGATGTCCCCCACCAGCACCCGGGCCAGGCGTTCCGCGGTGGCGCGGATCTTGGGATCCAGGTCCTCCGGAGGAGGCGTGGTCAGGATGGTGTCGGGGATCTGCTGGGTTTGGGAGGAGGGGGGGACCTCCATGGGCATGGTCGTGGCCTTGTCCTCGTCCTTGGTGCCCGAGAGGTGGGAGAGGCAGGCCTCGGCGGCGTGGGCCATGGCGCGCAGGGCCCAGGCTCCGGCCAGCTGGGGATGGTGTCCGCTGTCGACCACCAGGAGGGCCACCGCCTTGCGCTTCAGGCGCAGGGAAAGGATGCGCGTTTCCGCGGCCTCGAATTTCGAAAGGGGCACCAGCAGGGCCGAATAGGCCTCCCCGGGCCGGGCGAGGATGGGGGTCCGGCCCTGGATGAGGGATTCCAGCTCCGGGGGGGGGACGATGGCCGAGGTGGACCGGGGATGGGCCTGATCGAAACCCCGGCTGGCGAAGAGGGAGGCGAGTCCCTGTTTCAGGACGAAGAGGGCGCTCCGATCCGCAAAGGGGGCCAGGCCGTCCACCAGGCGCTGGAGCACTTCCCCCTGGCTGGCGGCGCTCTCCATCAGGTCCATGGCCCTTTCCAGGTCGGCCCCATCCTCCCGGGAGGGCGGCGGGGGCGGCGGAAGGGCTTCCTGGAGCTTCGCCAGGAGCTCCGCATCGGGGTTGTTCAGCCGCCCCAGGCCCTCTTCCCAGGTCATCATCACCTGCTCCAGGAGGGCCTGGTGGCGTTCGCGGAGCCACTGCTGGAGGGGCGCGTGGAGGGGGTGGGCCGGCGTGGGGTCCATGGGGGTCTCTCGGGGGCTGCTTGGAAGCGTATCCGATTTGGGCGCGGAACTCCCAAAAGGGTTCGGGTAGAATGAAATCCCCACAGCGGAGCGGATGAATGACCGATCTTTCGATAGAGGTGCGCGAGGTGGATGGCGTATCCGTCGTTTTCCCGGCGGGCTTCATCAACGCCCACACCGTCCGCCAGTTCGAATCGGCCCTGGAAGCCCTGGTCCAGAAACGGCGTTACCAGATCCTCCTCAACTGCCGAAACCTCACCTACATCAGCTCCGCGGGCCTGGGGGCGATCATGGGGCTCATCGAAACGGTTCGGGAAAACGGCGGGGACATCCTTCTCTGCAGCCTTCAGGAAAACGTCTTCGCCATCTTCGACACCCTGGGCTTCACGCAGCTCTACAAGGTGTTTCCCAGTGAGGCCGAGGCCCTGGCTGCCGCGGCCCGGAAGGCCTGAGATGAGCCCGGCGCGGGAGCGGAAAGCCACCGTCCGAGGGGGTGCCGCGTGAAGGTCGCGGCGGTCTCCAGCGCCTTCCGGCTCGTGATCCCGAGCCAGACCCGCTACCTGAACCTGGTGACGGGCTTGGCCAAGCGGGCCGCCCTGGTGGCCGGGCTCGACGATTCCGCCGCGGCCAAGGTGAGCATCGCCGTGGACGAGGCGGTCACCAACGTGATCCTCCACGCCTATCACGGGGAGGCGGTCCACGCGGTGGAGCTGGATCTCCAGTTCAGCGAATCCGCCCTGGAAATCCGCATCCATCACACGGGGGACGGCATCTCGGATAGCCAGGTGGTGCTTCCGGACCCCAAGGAATACGTGAAGCACCCCCGCAAGGGGGGACTGGGCCTCCTCCTGATGAGCCGGTTCATGGACGAGGTCCATTTCGGTGGGGAGGCCGGCCGCAGCCTGGTCCGCATGGTCAAGCGGATCGGCTGAGATCGGATCCATGGCGGACCTCCCCAGCGCCTCCCCGTTCGATCGGCTCCGGGAACTGAGCCTGCGCATTCCCGAAGGGGCCCAGGAGCTCCTTCCGGTCATCGATTTCCTGGAGGCCTTCCCGGAGCAGGTGACCGAGGAGGCCCTGGTGCACCTGGTGGGCGTGACGGCCCTCGGCATCGCCCGGGCCAGCACGGGGGGCATCTGGGACGGCCAGCGCTGGATGTTCCAGCGGGGCACCATGCCCGCCTTCCCCACCAATCCCGGCAAGGGCTGGATCAGCCTGCCCTGGCAGCACGGGGACGCGATCTTCGGCCACTGCGCCGTGAAGACGGAGAGCCTCCCCCTCGCCCTCCCGCTGCTGCTGAGCATCTCCGCGCCCCTGCTCGTCTGGCGGCGCCTGGAGGTGCTCCGCATCGACCAGAACCGACAGCTGGCCCTCCAGATCTCCCGCCTGTCCACCCTTTTCGAACTCTCCCGCAGCCTCGGTGAGGTGGACACCAAGGGGGACCTCCTGCGCCTGATGGCCTCGACGCTCATGGGCGAATTCCGCATCCCCCGTCTGCTGGTGGTGGACCGCGACGGTACGGTGATGGTGGCCCGGGGGGTGGGGAGCCTTCCGACGGTCCTGTCCGGGGAGGCCCTGCACCAGGTCGTCGAGGCCAAGGGGCTGGGGCACGCCATCGAATTGACGGACCAGGACCACAGCCACGGCTTTGCCTACGCGGCGGACCCGACGGTGGGGTCCATGACGGACGAGGACGAGCTTTTCCTTCAGACCCTGCTGAACCTCACAAGCAGCCAGCTCACGAGCCTGGAGCTGCGGGAGTCCCGCCTGCAGTCCCTGAGGCTGGAAAAGGACCTGGACCTGGCCCGGAACATCCAGCGGCAGATCCTCCCCAAGCGGCTGCCGGAGCCCCCGGGTTGGCAGTGCGGCGCCGCCAACCTGCCCTACCAGGCCGTGGGGGGCGATCTCTACGATCTTTGGATCGCGTCGGATCCCCCCCTCGGCGGATGGCAGGACGAAACGAAGGGGGACCGCCTCCACCTGGCGGTGGGGGATATCAGCGGCAAGGGGCTTCCGGCGGCCCTGATGATGACCCAGCTCTCCACCTACCTCCGGGCCCGGGCGGACCGGCGGGTGAAGAACTGGGGCCGCCTGGCCACGCCCCTGAACTTGCGCATGAACGAGGTGCGGGACCGCAACCGCTACGCCACCCTCTTCGCGGGCAGCATCAACCCCGAAAACGGGCAGGTGCGCTACGTGAACGGGGGCCACAACCCCCCCCTCCTCATCCCCGCCGACGGGGGAACCGCCATTCGCCTCCAACCCACGTGCCCCATGGTGGGCCTCCTCCCGGGGGCGACCTTCGGCGAGGGCCAGGACACCCTGCCCCCCGGCGACGTCCTGGTGGTCTTCACGGACGGCTTCGTGGAGGCGGAGAACCTGGAGGGCCAGGAGCTGGGGGAGGAGGCCATCATCGCCACGGTCCGCAAGCACCAGGGCGCCTCCGCCGACGATATCTTCGAGCAGCTCCTGGTGGCGGTCTTCCAGCACATGGAGGGCGGCGGCTTCAAGGACGACGTCACCCTGGTGGTGGTCAAGCGGGTGGCCTAGGCCCCTCGGGATTATCCTGGGACGTGGAGGTGGCGGCGATCCATGAACGGCTTCAAGTCCTTCCTGCTCATCACGGCCCTGACGGCCCTCCTGGTGTGGATCGGCGACACCTTCTACGGCCGGCAGGGGCTGGTCCTGGCCCTGGGCATGGGCCTGCTCATGAACGCCTTCGCCTACTTCTTTTCGGACAAGATCGTCCTGGCCTCCTACGGCGCGCGCATCGTGTCCGAGATCGAAGCTCCGGAGCTGTACCGGATCGTGACCATGCTCGCGCAGCGGGCGGGCCTGCCCCAGCCCCGGCTGGCGGTGATTCCCGAAGGGACCCCGAACGCCTTCGCCACGGGGAGGGACCCGGAACACGCCGTGGTGGCGGTGACCGAGGGCCTGGTGGAGATGCTTTCCCGGCAGGAGCTGGAGGGGGTGCTGGCCCACGAATTGGGCCACGTCAAGCATCGCGACATTCTCATCGGGAGCCTGGCCGCGGTGCTGGCCCAGGCCATCCTCTTCCTGTCCCACATGGCCCTCTGGGTCAGCCCCCGGGACGAGGAGGGGCGCCCCCACCCCCTGGCGGGGCTGTCGCTCTACGTCCTCGGACCCCTGGCGGCCCTCCTGCTGCAGATGGCCCTCAGCCGTTCCCGGGAGTACCTGGCCGACGAGTACGCCGCCCACGTCACGGGCCGCCCGGACCAGCTGGCGGCGGCCCTGGCGAAGATCGCGGGCCTCAACGCCCAGGCCCCCATGCGCGACGTCCAGCCGGCCACGGCCCACATGATGATCGTGAACCCCCTGCGGGGCGAGGGCTTCGCGAGCCTCTTCAGCACCCATCCCCCCATCCGCGCGCGCATCGAGCGGCTCAACGCCATGCCGGTCCAGTTCTGATCTAAGCTGACCGGCGCCCCGGCCGATAACGGGAAGGTGATCCCGGAACGCATCGGCAAATTCGAAATCCAGGGCGTGCTTGGCCAGGGGGCCATGGGGCAGGTGTTCTTGGGCAAGGACCCCCTCCTGGGGCGGGAGGTGGCCATCAAGACCATCCTGGCCGTCCACGCCGGGGGAGAGGAGGCCCGGGCGCGGTTCCTGAGGGAGGCTCAGGCCGCCGGGCGGCTCAACCACCCGGGCATCGTCACGGTGCACGAGTTCGGGGAGGACCAGGGCCTGCTCTACCTGGCCATGGAGAGGGTGCCGGGGGAGGACCTGGCCAAGCTCATCCAGCAGGGGGCCCTCACCCGCTTTGAAATCCTGGAGGCGGTGGCCCAGGCCTGCGAGGCCCTCGACCACGCCCATCGACACGGGGTGATCCACCGGGACATCAAGCCGGCCAACGTCATGGTGAGCCGGGTGGGGGGACGCCTGGCCGTGAAGCTGATGGACTTCGGGGTGGCCCGACTGGAGAACAGCAATCTCACGGCGGACGGCACCTGGATGGGGACCATCGGTTACATGGCCCCGGAATACCTGGAGACCGGCAGGGCTGACGCCAAGTCGGACGTCTTCGCCATCGGCGTCATGCTCTTCGAGGCCATCTCCGGGGGCCGGAAGCCCTTTCCGGGCGAGACCCCCACCATGATCCTCAGCCGGATGATGAAGCAGGAGCCGGACCAGCTGCGGCCCGAAGACATGGAGGGCCTCCCGGCCTCCGTGGAGCTGGTGGTCACCCGGGCCATGGCCAAGGACCCGGCCAAGCGCATGGGGGACGCCGGGGAGCTGGCCAAGGAGCTGTACGAGATCCTGGCCCGTCCCCGCTCCGTCAGCACGGCCCCGGCGCCGGCCCCCGAAAACCGGGACCAGGCCACCCAGATGCTCAAGAAGCCCTCCTCCGGACCCCTGGTGGCCAAGGGGGAGGTGGTGGTGGGCAAGGGGGGGCAGGGCCAGGTCCTGAGCCTGAAGGTGGCCATCCGCCAGGCCCTCCCGGGGGCCATCATCCGCGTGCTGCCGGGTCTCTACCGGGAGCAGGTAGTCATCGACAAGCCCCTCACCCTTCGAGGCGAGGGCCCCAAGGAGGCCATCGCCATCGAGGGGCTGAGCGGTCCCGCGGTCCAGGTGACGGGGGACGGCGTCGTCCTGGAGAACCTCAGCCTGGTGGTTGGGGCCGGCGCGGCCCTCCCGGAGGTCCCGGCAGTGGAGGTGGTGGGGGGGGCCTCCACCTACCTCAACTGCGTCGTGGAATCCCGGAGGGGACCCTCCATGGTGATCGGGGGAGCGAGCACCCGGGCCACCCTACAGGGCGTCCAGATGGGCAAATCCCCGGGGGTGGGGCTTTCGGTGGGGGGTGGGGCCCAGGCGGTCCTGGACTCCTGCCAGATCGCCCAGTGCCAGGGCGGGGGGATCGAGGTGGGTTCCGGTGGCCTGGTCCAGGTGAGGGGGGGGCGCCTCTCCCGCTGCGGTGCCGCGGGATTGCTGGTGCTGGAAGGGGGCCAGGCTCAGGCGGACGAAGCGGATTTCAGCGAGATCGAGGGCAGCGCGGTGCAGGTGATGCGGGGGGGGAACCTCCAGCTCCGCCAGTGCCGGGTGCGGGACGGCAAGGCCATGGGCGTCACGGTCTTCGCCGGGGGAAACGCCACCCTGGAGGGCTGCGCCATCTCCGGAAATGGCCACGCCGGCGTGAGGATCCTGAAGGGGGCCACCGTGGTGCTGCGCGGCTGCCGCCTGCACGACGGCAAGAACCTCGGGGTGCTCTGCGGCGAGGAGGGGCAGGGCCTGCTGGAGCAATGCGAACTCTACGGCAACGCCCTTTCCGGGGCGCGGGTGGAGCGGGGAGGGAGCCTGGCCCTGATCCGCTGCGTGGTGAGGGATGGCCAGGACACCGGCCTCATGGTGCTGGAGGCGGGGCAGGCCACCCTGGAGGAATGCGTGGTTCATCGTAATGCCCGAGGCGGGATCCTGCTGGCCAAGACCGCCTCGGACCCGGTGCTGCGGGGGGGGCGCATCGAGGACCTGCTGCTTCGTGAAGGTCCCGGAGGCCAGTTGATCCGCCTCAAGGAGCAGGGCAGCCGCTGAGTTCAGCTGATGGTGAAGGCGACGGGGTCCAGCCGGCCGAGGAGCTCCCGCTCCCAGGATTCGGGGGCCCCCACGGGGATCTGGCCCTGGATGGAATCCGGGGGCTCCCGCAGGTCCAGCACGAGGGTCCCCGGCGCCAGCGAGGCCGGACGTTCCTGTGCGAAGGCCAGGCGGCGATAGCCCCGTTCCCGAAGCCACGCCGCCAGGGGGGCCGAGGCTTCCTCCGAGGGGCCCAGGACGAGGAGGGGGAGGACCCGGCGCTGGAGGACATGGAGGGGGTCCCCGTCGTCCTGCGGAATCCCGGTTTCCTCCGGCGGATTTTCCTGGAGCAGGGCTGGGTCGTCCCAGGAGGCCGGGACCTCCACCACGCCGGGGCCCTTGGCCGCCTCCCCGGATTTCCGTAGGGCCACGTTGGCCCCCTCGGCTCCTCCGACGCTCGGGCCCTTGGCGGCGAGCAGCTTGGCCCTCAGTTTGAGCATTTCTTCCAATTGCCGGGCCTGGTCTCCGGCGGGCTCCTGGAACTGGAGCCCCACCATGAGAATCCCCCCCCGGTCGCTCGCATGGATGGCGAACCCGGGCAGGTCCAGGGAGGCGAGGCCCGGAAGCTCCTCGAGTCGGACATTGGAGAAGACCTTGCCCGCGGGGAAGTGGCTGCCGCTGATGGGCAGGCGCAGGCCGTTGTCTAGGCGGAGGACCCGGTCCACCCGCATGGCCAGCCCGTCCTGGCTGATGTTGAGGAGGGGGCCCGCAGCCCCCAGGCCGGGGACGCCCCCGTCCTTGAGGGTGACGTAGGCCTTTTCCCGGGGGCGGAAGGGCAGGCGCGTGGTTTTCCGGCGCTCCAGCTTGGAGATCTGCTCCGGGATGCCGAAGCGGTAGCGGAGGTAGGCTTCCCGGCCCTGGTACTTGATGCGCGTCTGGAAGTTATGCCCCTCCATCTGGAAATTGCCCACGAACAAGGCCCCGCTGATCAGTTCCGGGGGCAGGGGGCGCTGGAAGACCAGGAGGCAGGTCTCCTTTTCGAGCTTGTCCACCCGGACGGTGTAGGGGACCGTCTGGGCCTTGTCCACCTTGATCTTGAATTCCATGGCCCGGTTCAGTAGCTCCTGCATGCAGGCGCGGATCCCTCCGGCGTGAACCATCACGGGTTCTCGGGCGTCGTCGCTGAAGTGCTTGAGGAAATCCAAAAGGCCGTCCTGGAGTACGCATCCTAATCGGAGGCGGGGGGCCCCGAGATGAATTCCCCGATCCCAGGGCACACGGGAAGGCCTGGAAGTTTGCCTGGCCCCTTGCTTAGGTGTTGAACAGGAAGTGCATGACGTCCCCGTCCTTCACGACGTACTCCTTGCCTTCGGTCCGCATCTTGCCGGCGTCCTTGGCCCCCTGCTCGCCCTTGTAGGCGATGAAGTCCTCGTAGGCCATGACCTGGGCTCGGATGAAGCCCTTCTCGAAGTCCGTGTGGATGACGCCCGCGGCCTGGGGGGCGG
>CAYSXG010000019.1:0-14319 GCA_964434895.1 uncultured Solibacteraceae bacterium
GGTCTGGGGGCCGGGGGGCGGACGGGGGGGGGCGGGTCTGGGCGGGGACGGCCCGGGGCGTAGGCCTCCTGGATGCCCAGGGCCGCGTCCATGCCTTCGGGACCGGGGAGGGCCTGCCGGGGGAGGATTGCAACTCCCAAGCCATGTGGGTGGGGGCGGAGGGGTCGTTCTGGATCGGGACCACCCAGGGCCTGGGGCGCTTCGATGCGCGGGAGGGCCCCGGGGAGGGGATGGCCCCCACCGTGGCCCTGTTGGGGATCCGCCGGGACGGGGTCCTCCACGGGGCCCCGGGGCCCTCCCGGGCCCTGGTCCTGCCTTCGACCCGGGGCGCCACGGAATTCCTCTTCACCACCCCCAGCTTCCTCAACGAGGCCCGGGTCCGCCATCGCATCCGCCTCCGGGGCCTCGAGGAGGCCTGGCGGGAGCTGGACCTCCCCCAGGCCCCCTACCCCGCCCTTCCCCCGGGGCGCTATGAATTCGAGGTCCAGGCCCGGGCCGGCCTCGGGCCCTGGGGGCCCAGCACCCGCTGTCTCCTGGAGATCCGGCCCGCCTGGTGGCAGACCCGCTGGTTCCGGGGCCTGGCGGCCCTCGGGGGGCTCCTCGCCTTCGGGGCGGCCTGGAGGTGGCGGCATCGGGCCCTGGGACGGCGCAACCAGGAGCTGGAGGCCCTGGTGAGGGCCCGGACGGAAAAGCTGGAGCGGGCCAACGAGGCCCTGAGCCGCCTCTCCATGTCCGACCCCCTGACGGGCCTCTTCAACCGGCGCTACCTGGAACTGACCCTCCCCGAGGACATCGCCCGGGTCCGCCGCACCTTCTCCAGCGGCGCCGCGCGGTCCGGCAACCATTCCCTGCTCTTCATGATGCTGGACGTGGACCACTTCAAGATGGTGAACGACGTCCACGGCCACGGCGCCGGGGACCTGGTGCTCCTGCAGATCCGGGACCTGCTGCTGGGGACCCTGAGGGCCACGGACACGGTGGTGCGCTGGGGGGGCGAGGAATTCCTCATTGTGGCCCGGGATGCCGACCCCGCCTACGCGTCGGACCTGGCCACCCGGATCTGCGAGACCATCCGCCGCCACACCTTCGATCTCGGGAACGGCCATCCCCTGCGCAAGACCTGCAGCCTGGGCTTCGCCCTCTTCCCCACCTTCCCGGGGCGGCCCGAGGCCCTGGACTGGCTGGAGGCCGTGGAGCTGGCGGATCGCAGCCTCTACGTCGCCAAGCATTCCGGCCGGGACGCCTGGGTGGGCCTGCTGGGGGTGGGCGGGGCCCCGGAAGACGTCCGGCCCCGCCTCAAGGACCCGCCGCGCCTGCTGGAGGAGGGCCATCTCCGCATGTTCACCAGTTTCCCCCCCACCCAGCCCCTGATCTGGGAGTGAGCCCGGGCGGGGGGTGCAAATCCCCGGCGCCTGGCGCATGCTGGGGTGCCCCCCAGGAGACCCCATGTTCCGACACGTCCGCGACGTCGCTTCCATCTGGGAACAGGAGAGCCAAAAGACGCTGGCCGTGCTCGAGGCCATTCCCGACGCCGCCGCCCATCAGGCCGTGAACGAGCACCACCGCGACCTCAAGCGCCTGGCCTGGCACCTCTGCGAAAGCCTGGCGGAGATGCCCGCCAACATGGGCCTCCACCTGGAAGGCTTTCCGGGGACCCCCTACCAGACCCCCGTTCCAGGCTCCATGAAGGAGATCCGGGACGTCTACGCCCGGCTCAGCGCCCACTTCCTCGCGGCCCTGGAGGGCCCCAACGACATGGCCCTGGCGGCCACCTACCCCTTCTACGGCATGACCTGGACCGGGGCCTTCGCCCTCTGGGTCCTGGTGAGCCACCAGGTCCACCATCCCGGGCAGATGACCGTGCTCATGAGGCAGGCCCACCTTCGGGTGCCTGCGGTCTACGGCCCCGTGAAGGAGGATTGGACGGGCATGGGCATGCCCGTGCCCGCGATTTGAGGGAGGCCCCATGGACCCGAACCCCCACCCCATGAGCACCCTCTTCGCCCAGCTGGGCCTGCCTTCGGCTCCGACGGAGATCCAGGCCTTCATCGCCCGGCACCGCCCCCTGCCCTCGGACCTGCCCCTGCCGGAGGCCCCCTTCTGGTCCCCGGTCCAGGCCGCCTTCCTGCGGGAGCAGTTGGCCGAGGACGCGGACTGGGCCGTCATCATCGACAAGCTGGACAGCGGGCTGCGCCAGACCTGACATGCCCTCCTCGATCCCCCTCCTCGCGCTGGCCCTCGGGGCCCCGGTCCTGGCGGCCCAAGCGGGGGAAGTCCCCGGCGAGGCCGTGGCGTGATGCCAGTGGCGCTGGCGCCCGGCCCTGCGGGTGCCCGTTCCCGTCCCCCTGGGATGGGTGGTCCAGGATCTCAGCCTGGAAGCGGAACCCCGGGCGGAGCTCTACATCACACCCCGGGGGGTCCCCCCCTCCTCCCCGGCCTACCTGTTCGAGCTCTACGGCGGCGTACGGATCGTAGGCATGGACCTTCCCCCCCAGTACCGGGGGGGCTTCCCCCGCCGAAGGTTCCTGGAGATCCGAAAGGCCTCCATCCAGCGCTACGAGCCGCCCCCCTACCTCGAGAAGAAGCGGTGCTATGCCCTCGGGGCCTACGAATGCTTCGAGTTCACCGACCGGCCCCTGGCCGCGGTGGCCACCCGAATCCACGTCTTCGCCTTCAACGACAACCTCCCGGCAGGCTTCGAGATCTTCGCCGTCCCTCCTCGGGGGGACGGCGAAGCCCAGGCGGGCCTGATCCCCCGCATCCTGCACCGGCTTCAGCTCCCGGCCTCCACCCCCTAGGACCTCGCCCGTCACGGCCCGCCCTTCCCCGGCTTCCAACTCACGAGGGGAGGATTCCATGGCCATCGAGGACGATCTGCTTCGCCATCGGCGGACCCTCGACCAGCTCCGGGCCCTTCTGGAGGCCTGCCCGGAGGAGGCCTGGTTCCGGCCCCCCCGGCCCGGCGCCTGGTCCGCCGCGGAGGTCTACGACCATATCGGGCGCATCGCCGAAGGCTACGCCTTTCCCCGCCTGGAGCAGTGCCTGGACGGGGGGAGCGGCGCCAAAGGCGCGGGGCCGGGCCTCCTGGGCCGCTTCGTCTTCTGGTGGCGCTCCATCCCCGGATCCTGGCGCATCCGCGCGCCCTTCCCCAAGGAGCTGCTGCCCCAGGCCCTCACCAAGGAGGAGGCCCGGGCCCTGCTGGCCCACCTGCGCGCCAAGGCCGAGGCCTACGCCCCCGCCGTCGCCGCCGCGGACCCCGAGGCCCGCTCCCGCCACTTCCGCCTCGGCTGGCTCAACGCCGCCCAGTGGTTCCAGTTCGTGGAGATCCACCACCGACACCACCTCGAAGGGCAACTGAAGCGGCTGCTCCCGACCACCGGGTGATGGAGCACGCGTGAGCGGGCGGAGTCGGGACCCGGTGAAGAGGGAATCACGCCCGGGTGGGTCGCGATCTCACCCCCACGCGGGCTTTACCCAACCAAACCTCCCGCAGTCGGCCTCCGGTGGGGAAGGAATCAAACTCGGGTGGACCCCGATCCAACCCCGCACGAATCCGGATCCTTCAGGTGCTCCAGAATCGCCTCCTGGGCATGGAAGGTCTTCATGCGACTGGTCGCCTTGACCAGTTTCTCCAAGCGGCCGTCGATGTCTTCGGGAAGACGGATGGTCGGCGTGGGACGCTTCTTCCTGTACACGCAGCGTCGCTTCCAGCCCCTTACCAGGCCAAGGGGCCTGTCCAGGACGGAGGAGGCGCGATCCAGCCGGGCGACCCGCCTCAGCTCTGATGCTCAGCTGGGCGGGGACCCCGTTCGCGGGGCGGCCTGTGCCGCCCCGACTCGCGACCCGCCTCAGCTCTTATGCTCAGCTGGGCGGGGGCCCGCTCGCGGGGCGGCCTGTGCCGCCCCGACTCGCGACCCGCCTCAGCTTCGCCCCTCGCCCTTGAGGTAGTAGGCGCCGTTCTGGGTCTTGAGGAAGGCGTCGAAGGGGATCTCCTCCTGCTTGAGGAAGCCGCGCTGGGGGAGGGCGCCGTCGCGCACCATCTCGACGACGGCGGCGATGCTGGCGGCGGTGGTCCAGCTGATGGCGCGCCAGGTCTGGCCGTCCGCCAGCTCCATCTCGGGGTAGGCCCGCACGAATTCGGCGCGGGCCAGCTGGCCCTTCTTCCAGCCCTCCACCGCGGCGTGCACGAAGACGTAATCTTCGTCCGTGGGCGGCAGGGCGTTCTTCAGGATCTTGCCCAGCAGCTCGCGGTCCTCCTGGAGGCGCAGCTCCTGGAAGAGGAACTTGATCTGGTCGAAGTGGCCCAGGTAGCGCATGGTCTTGTAGGCCAGGTCCGCCACCTTGCCCTGGTAGGTCTCGCACATGGTGCCCAGGCCGCCGGAGGTGGTGGCCGCTTCCAGCTGCATGCCGTTGATGTTGACGATCTCGTAGCCCTCCAGGGCCGGCACCATGGCGCGGTGGCCCATGCGGATCACCTCGCAGTCGTTGATGTACTCGTTGATGACACCCTCGGGGCTCCAATTGAAGGCGTAGCCCAGCTTGCCGCGGGGGTGCTTGGGCAGGGCCCCCACCTTCAGCTCGATGCTGCGGATCCGGTCGAAGCCCTTGGCCAGGTGCGCCCCCACGATGCCGATGAAGCCCGGCGCGAGGCCGCACTGGGGCGCCATCAGGCCCTTGGAGGTCTCGGCGAGGCCGCGGATGTGGTTGGTCGTGGGGACGTCCTCGGTGAGGTCGAAGTAGTGGATGCCCGCCGCGGCGGCTTCGCTGCTGAGGGCGATGTTCAGGTGGAAGGGCAGGCAGCTCACCACCGCCTCGGCCTCCTTCAGAAGGGGGCGGAGGGAGGCCGGGTCCGAAAGGTCCACCACCTTCGTGGGGAAGGGAAGGCCCGGGCGCTCCATGGCGTCGAGGCCGGTGACGCTGAACTTGGACTGGTGCAGCAGGGTGGCCACGAGGGTGCCGACCTTGCCCAGGCCCAGGACGATGACGCGGTTGAAGCTCATGGGGGCTCCTATTTCTTGCGGGGTTGCTTGGGGGAAAGGATGGGGAGGCGGGAAGTCTCCTTGGTGGTCTCCAGCACCACCGTGGTGCGCGTGGCCCGCACGTGGGGGATGGTGCCGATCTCCCGGAGCAGGTGGCTGAGGGCCGCCGTGTCCCTCACCCGCGCCTTCACCAGGTAGCAGTCCTCCCCCGCCACGTGGTGGACCTCCTGGATCTCGGGACGGGAGGCCAGCTTGCGGGCGGTGGCGTCCCCCCCCACGGGGTCCTCGGTGCGCACGAAGAGGAAGGCCAGCAGGCCCAGGTCCAGGGCCACGGGGTCCATCAGGGCCGTGGTGCCCCGCAGGACGCCCCGCTCCTCCAGCTTCTTGATGCGCTCGAAGATGCCGCTGGGGGCCATGTCCAGGCTCCGCGCGATCTCCGCGTTGGAGATCCGGCCGTCCTCCTGAAGCATCGTCAGGATTTTTTGATCAATGGCGTCGAACATTCATGAAATCTTTCGATTTCATGAAAACAGAAAGGGCACCCGCCGCCAAGGTCAAACCTCGAGGGGCAGGAAGAGGGTGAAGGTGGTGCCCACGCCCACCTCGCTTTCCACCTCCATCCGCCCCCCCATCCGGTCCACGATGGCGCGGGTGGAGGCCAGGCCCAGGCCCGTACCCCGCCCCGCCTCCTTGGTGGTGAAGAAGGGCTGGAAGAGCCGGGCCCGCACCTCCGGCGGCATGCCCTGGCCGGAGTCCTGCACCGTCAGGCGAACCCAGGGCGTCGCGCCCTCCCGGGCCAGGCCCACCCGGATCCATCCGGTCCCTGGCACGGCGTCCTTGGCGTTGCCCACCAGGTTCACGAGCACCTGCTGCATCTGGTCCGGCACGCCCCGCACCGGGAAGGGCGCGAGGACCGCCTCCAGGTCCAGGCGGATGCGCCCGGGCAGGAGCATGCGCAGCAGGTCCTCGCCGTGCCTCACCAGGTCCCCCAGATCGTAGGCCTGGGGCCCCTCCTCCTGGGCCCGCCCGAAGGCCATGAGGCGCTGGCTGAGGCCGGCGCAGCGGGCGGCGGCCTTGCGGATGCGGTCCAGGTCCGGGGGGTCCGGCACCCTTCCCTCCTCCAGGGAGAGGCAGACCAGGTCCAGGGAGCTGGTGATGATGCCCAGGGCGTTGTTGAGGTCGTGGGCCAGGCCCGCCCCCAGCAGGGCCACGGTGTTCATGCGCTCGTTTCGCAGGGCCAAGGCCTGGGCCACCTCCAGCTCCCGGGTCCGGGCCGCCACCTTCATTTCCAAGGTGTCCCGGGCGGAGCGCACCTCCCGCAGCAGGACCAGCTGGTGCAGGAGCAGGACGGCGGTGAGGGCCAGGAACCCCACCAGGAGCCCGCCCAGGACCAGGGCCTGCCGCAGGACCAGGATGCCCAGGGCCGATCCCACCAGGGTGTAGGGGAGGTAGAGCAGGAGGTCCACGTAGGGCCAGGTCAGGCGCGGCGCCTCGTCGGGGACCTCCGCCGAAACGCGGTGCAAGACCATCATGAACAAGGTCAGGGGGACCAGCAGGACCCCGGCGGTCCAGGGAGGCAGCGTCATCCCGGGATGGAGGCTCAGGAGCCGGAAGGACAGGAGCAGGGCGCCGCCGAAGAGGGCCGCCCCCGCCAGGTGGACGCGGCGATGCCCGGGTTCCCCGCTTCGCCAGGGCAGATCCAGGAGGCTCCACACCGACAACACGGCCATGGGCCCGTGAAGCCAGATGGAAAGCCCGTCTCCGAAATCCGGCGGGGCCGTGGAGAGGCCCCTGCGGACGAAGAGGAGGTTGGCGAGCACCGCCAGGGGAAGGGCGGCCGCGAGGATCCGCCAGGCCCGGGCCTCCGAAGGAAAGGCACGGGCCCGGTGAAACAGGGCCAGAAAGGCGCCGGCGTTCAGCACCAGCACGAGGGTCCCCAGGAGGGTCCGCGCCCCCGCCGCCGGAAGCAAATGCACGCCCGTGGCCGCCAGGGCCAGAATTCCGGCTATGCCCAGGACCGGGCCCCAGGGGAAGCGAGGCTGGAAGGGAGGGGCGGCCATGGGAAATGCATCGACCCCGGGCCGCGGCGAAATGATTCCTATTTCCCCCGCAGCCGGCGCTGCAGGGCCTTGGCCTCCTCCAGGCCCAGGGCGCGGGCGGCGCCGAAATAGAGCAGGCCGCAGGCGGCCATGAGAGGGAAGAGACGCAGGGCCGAATCCCCCATGGAATGGAAGCGGTCCAGGCCCACCCAGGCCGCGCCCCGCCAGCCCAAGAGGCCCAAGGGCAGGGCCGCCAGCAGCATCAGGGCCCAGCCCCCCAGCACCGCCCCCACCGGCGCGTCCATGCGACCCCGCAGCCGCAAACCCAGGAAGAGCAGGCCTCCCAGGCTGGCCAGGCCGTTGGCCAGGGCGATGCCGCGGGTGCCCAGGGGCCCCATGAGCAGCAGGGAGAAAAGGATGTTCAGCCCCACGCCCAGGGCCCCCTGCAGGGCCGGGCCGCGGTAGTCCTTGAGGGCGTAAAGGGCCTGGGCGACGATGCGGCTGGTGGCGATGAAGAGGAGGCCCGCGCACTGGAAGACGACGGTCTGGGCGGTCCAATGCACGTCCTGGGCGTTGAAGCGGCCGGAGCGGAAGATGAAGGCGACGATGGGCTCGGCGAGGAGGGCCAGGCCCAGGGCCGCGGGGATGGTGAGGAAGGCCGATCCCCGCAGGGCGGCGGCGAGGGAATCCCGGAAGCCCCGGCGGTCGCCGGCCTCCGCCAGGCGCGAAAGGGTGGGCAGGCTCACGGTGGCCAGGCTCACGGCGAAGAGGCCCAGCACCATCTCCCCCATCATGTTGCTGTTGAAGAGCACCATCTGGGCGCCCACCGCCAATTGGGAAGCCAGGATGGCGGACACGAAGGCGTTGATGGGGTGGACCCCCGCGCCCAGGATGCCGGGCCCCATGCGCCGCAGGGCCCTGCGCACGCCGGGGTGGCGGAGGTGGAGGCCCCAGCGGAGGCCGAAACCCAGGCCCCGGAAGGTGGGCCAGAGGGCGAAGAGCTGGACCAGCCCCGCCACGATCACCGCCGCCGCCAACAACCTGGCGCTGGCGGCCTCCTCCCGCCAAGTCGGGGGCCCGAAGGCCAGGCAGGCCTTGGCGAAGCCGATGAAGGCCAGGTTCCAGAGGGCCGACACCGAAGCCGGCAGCCCGAAGCGGTCCCTCAGGTTGAGCACGGCGGAGAGGCCCGCCGTGAGGCTCACCAGCAGGAGGTAGGGGAACATGATGCGGCTCAGCAGCGTGCTCAATTCGAAGCTCGGGGGCGGGGGCTGGAGGCCGCGGAGCACCCGCGCCAAGGCCCCCAGCTGCTCCAGCAGGGAGGCCTTGGGGGCCGCCAGGCGGCCCAGCACCATGAGGCCGGTCACGGGCCCCATGAAAAGGATTCCCAGGAGGCAGACCAGCAGCAGGGCCGTGCCGAGGGTCCCCAGGAAGCGCGCCACCATCTGCCGGGCGGCCTCCTCCCCTTCCTGGGCCTCGGTTTCGTGCACCGTGGGCAGGAAGGCCGCGGTCATGGTGCCTTCGGCCGTGAGGCGGCGCAGCATGTTCGGGAGCCGCCAGGCCACGGCGAAGGCGTCCGCCGCCAGGCCGTTGCCCAGCAGCTGGGCCAGCACCCGGGTCTGCCACATGCCGGTGATGCGGGAGACCAGGGTGAGGAGGCCCACCCGGCCGGCGTGGCGCAGGAAGCCCTTGCCGCCCTCCGGGCCGCTCATCCGCGGATCAGCAGCCAGAGGCCCACGGACAGGTTCCCCAGACCCGAAAGGAAGAAGAGGCCCCGCCTCAGGCCCGCCCCGCCCAGGCGGCGGGCCAGCTCGCCGGAGAGGGCGGAAAGGACCACGAAGGCCAGGGTGATGCCCGCGCCGAAGAGCAGGAGCAGGCCCAGGAAGGGGAGCGTCCCCGCGAGTTTCGAAACGTTGAGGAAGCCCTTCACGCCCCCGAGGCCGAAGAAGGCCCCCAGCCAGGCGGCGGGATGGTGGAGGCCGTGGCCGCCCTCCTCGTGGGGATGGGTGTGGACCAGGGCCCCGTGGGCGTGGGAATGGGCGTGCACCTCTGCGCGGCGCAGGCCCAGGGCCGCCGCCAGGTTCCAGAGGCCCAGGAGCACCACGAAGCCCCAGGCCCCGCGGTCCAGCCAAAGGAGGGCCCGGTCCCCCAGCAGGGCCCGGCCCAGGCCCAGGGACAGGACCGCCAGGAGGGCCACCGCCGCCATGTGGGAAAGGCCGAAGGCCAGGCCCACCTTCCAGGCCCCCCGACGGGACGCCCCCAGGGAAACGCCGGTCACCACCGCCACGTGGTCGGGCTCGACGGCGTGGAGCAGGCCAAGCAGGAAGGGCTGGAGCATCCCTCAACTATGGCAGCAAGTCCCCGGCGGGCCCCACGTGGAAGGGAAAGCTGCGGACCCAGGCGGCGCACTCGGCCTCGGAGTCCGGCAGCTTCACGGGGGCGCCCGGGGGGGGCTCCGCCAACCGGGACAAGGAGCCCTTCCCGGGATCGAAGCGCCACCAGGTCAGGCGATTCTGTTCCGCCCCGGCGCAGGAGGCCACCAGGATCTGGCCCTCCGCCGTAGGCAGGGCTGCGAGAAGGGCCAGGTCCTTGAAGGGGTCCTCCGGGGAGGCCGCGAGTCCGTGGGCCTCCAGGAGGTCCGCCCCGCCCCGCAGCCCGCCCCGGGCATCGAAGGTCCAGATCCTTCCGCTCCGCAGGCCCACCAAGGCCGCGCCGCCCGGCAGGGGCAGAAGGGGACGGTAATCCGCCAGGCTGCGCAGCAGGCCGAGGACCTGGGGTCGAGGGGCGAAGAGGTGGGGGCTCTCCTCCGGCAGGCCCTTCCCGGGCTCCGCGAAGCGCTCCCATAGACCCCCCTCCACCAAGGGGAGAAGGCGGGCGATGCGGAATTCCCCGCTGCGGCCCTCCCGGCGCGCCACCGCGAAGGGGGAGGCCCCCTTCCCCAGAACGTAGGGGGAACGGTCCGAGGCCAGGAGGAGGGCCTCTTCCCCCAGGGGGACGTAGGCGCTGGGGAGGGGACCGGAAAGGGTGCCCATGGGCTCCCAGAGCTGGCCGTCCCGGGTCCGGAAGAGGCCGTGGGTGGTCCGGCCCGGATCCAGCCGCCACAGGCAGCCCCATCCGAGGGCGTAGAGGGAACCCCCGCCCAGGGTGGCCCAGGGCCGGCGCAGGACCTTGCCCCCTTCGCCGGGGACCTCCACCCAGGCCACGTTCCGCTCGGGCTCCAGGAGCAGGGGACGCCCCCGCCACCAGGACTGCTGGGCCCCCAGGTGGACCGCCGCCCCCGCGACGAGCAGGAGGAGGGCCCGGCCCCTCATGGCCGCTCTCCCCCGGCCTCCAGTACCACGCCGCCCTGGCGGCTCACGTGGAAGGCGAGACCCTGGGCTTCCAGGAGGCTGGCCCGATCCTCCTCCGGGGGCAGGCGGTCCGGAGCCCCGGGGGGCGGCACGTCCAGGAGGTCCAGCCTTCCGGTTTCGGGATCGAAGTCCCACCACAGCAGCTCCGGGTAGGCGAAGCGCTGCAGGCGCGTGCGGTCCGAGGCCGCCACGGGGTCCCCCGGCGTCACCCGCTGGGCGGCCGCGTCCCAATGGAAGCCGGGAAAGCGCTCGGCGGCCTCGAAGACCCCCGCCTTGGAGCGGGAGACCATCAGGAGGTGGCCCTCCTGGGTGGGGGCCAGGCCCAGGAGCACCGCGGGCAGGGCCACCATCCGGCGGAAGTCGGATTCCAGGTACTCGGAAAAGACCGCCTTGTGGTGGCGCAGCTCCCCTTCGGGTCCCAAGACCCAGAGATGGCCCGTGCGAAGGCTCACGAGGACGCCCCCCCGGGGAAGGGCCACCCAGCTCGCGCCCCCCACCATCTGGAAGAAGAAGGCCGCCAGACCCGGGCGCCGTTTCCATTTGGGCTCGGGCCCGCCGGAGGGGGGCGCCTCGGAGCCCGGGGCCTTGGACGCGGGACGCTGGGTTTCGAAGAAGCCGCCCTCCACCAAAGGAAGCTCCCGCCGAAGGCGGTAGGTCCCGTTCTCCCCCCGGCGAAACACCCCGAAGGGGGAGGCCTCCCCGTCCAGCTCATAGGGGGCTGCCAGCGGCGAGGGGGCCAGGGCCAGGAGGTGGTCCTCCCCGAGGGGCATGAAGCGCTGTGGCAGGGGCCCGTCGAAGAGGCCCACCCACTCCCAGTTCACGCCATGGTCCGAGCGGTAGACGGGATGGCCCCCCGCGGCCGGGCGGAGACCCCAGACGTTCCCCCAGCCCAGGGCCAGTCGGCCCTGGTCCCAACGCAGCTCCCGGGAACGGGAGAAGGGCTGCCCGAGGGGGTCCAGACCCTCCTCGTAGAGGGTGCGCCCCGCGAGGCCCAGGGGCCAGCCGTACTGCCAGCCGTGCTCCCTTCCTCCCTGGAAGGGCTGGGCCCCCAGGCCCAGCCCGGCCCCAAGCAGGAGCGCCAGCCGCGGCCAGCGCTTCCCCACTTTGAACCATCCATTTGTAGTACTGAACATGTAGTTTTTAGCTCTGCTTTTGATAATTCTTGGGCACCACGGCCCGAGGGTAGGGCATGCCGCTATCATCCCACTGGTTCAGGACGGTGCAAGCCTGGCTGAGCTTGCTGGCGGCGACGGTGCAATTCACCCAGTCGGTGATGGGGTCGCAGGTGGGCAGCTCCATCACGATGCAGCGGTTCGTATCGGGTTTGCAGGGGATGGAGTAGTTGATGTAATCAATGCCGGTGCTGTTCAGGTGGCAGCTGCCGGATTCCTGGGCGGCGCAGCCGGCGGCCTTGGCTGCGCTTTGGATGATGTCGCAGGGGCTATCGGCCCTGAGCAACGAAAAGGCCGAGCAGGCCAGCATCCATGGAGCGAGACGGCGAACGAGGCGCATGGGCCCTCCAGACGATAGGGGTGGCGACAGACTTCCCGTGAATGGAAGGCCCCTTCAGCCTAGCGAGGTCTTAGCGCCAATACAAATAGATTGTATTAAATCTTGCCCCCCCTACCCCTTCCACCGCAGAGGCCGATCCTCCGGCAGGGAGGTCCGGATATGGACGATGCCCTCCGTCACCAGAGCCGGCAGATCCCGGATGAGGCGGCCCTGCAGCCGCTCCGCGCGCACCTCGTCGGGCACCCAGACCCCCACGTAGGCGTCCCGGCCGCTGCTCTTGGCGGCGTAAAGGCAGAGGTCGGCCACCTCCACCGAATCCTCCCATCGGAAGGCCAGGGGATCCCCCGCCAGGATGGGGAAGGCCGAAAAGCCGATGGAGCAGGTCTTGCGCAGGGTCAATCCCCCGCCGAGGTCGAAGAGATGCTGCTCGAAGCCCTCGACGATCTTGCGGGCGATGACCTCGGCGCTGTCCCGGGCCGTGGCCTTGGCCACCACCAGGAATTCCTCGCCCCCCCAACGGACCACCGTATCGGTCTCCCGGCAGGCGGCGCGCAGGATGGCCGCCGACTGGCGCAGCACCGCGTCCCCGGCGGCATGGCCGAAGGAATCGTTCACCGCCTTGAAATGGTCCAGGTCCACCAGGAGGAAGGCCAGGTCCTGGCCGTGCATGGGGACCCCACCCTGGTGGTAGGCCCGCACCACCCGGGCGATCTCCTCGGGCAGGGAGAGGCCCAGGAAGCGCCGGTTCTTCAGCCCCGTCAGGGGGTCCACCATGCTGGCCTCCTCGAGGGCGCTGTTGGCCTTGGAGAGGGCGTCGTTGGCCAGCTCCAGGTTCCAGGTGCGCTCGTGAACCAGGGCCTCCAGCTCCACCATGCGACGGAGGATGAGGCGGGTGCGCCACTTGACGGCCAGGGCCACGAGGCCCAAGAGGCCCAGGCCGCAGAGGCCGAGGAACCACCAGCTCAGCCACCAGGGGCTCAGCACCTGGAAGCTCTGGGTCCGCGCGGGCCCCACCTCGCCGTTGGGCTCCTTGGCCCTCACCTCGAAGCGGAAGCGGCCGGGGGGAAGGCCCGTGTAGCGGGCCTGGAAGACATCCGCGTCCCGCCAAGCGTCCTCGAAGCCCACGAGCCTCACCTGGGTCCGGGTGACCGCCTCGTGGAGGTAGGTGGCGGGACTGAACTCGAAGCTCACGGCCCGGTCCTTGAAGGCCAGGATCGGCTCCTCCCCCAGGTCCAGGCCCCGGCCGGCCCCGTCCCGGAAGCCCGTGATCCAGGTGGAGGGGGGGTGGTCCTCCCGATGGGGACGACGGGCCGAGTAGTGGGCCGCGCCGGCGGTCATCCCGAACCAGACGTCGCCTGAAGGATCCACCCAGACGGCGTTGCCGGAAGTGTCGTCCCCCGGGAGGCCGTCGTGGCGGGTGAAGAGGCGCAGGTGCCGCCCGTCCCAGTTCCGGATGCCCACGGAGGTCCCGATCCAAAGGCCGCCCCGGGGGTCCACGTCCATCGAATAGACGGAATCCCGAATCAACTCCGGGGGGACCCGGACCTCCGCGTCGAGTTCCCATCCGCCCCCCCGCCGCCGCAGATGGGTGAGGCCCGGAGCGTCCCAGTAGGCCACCCAGAGGGAGCCATCCGGTGCGAGGGCGATGGGGCCCGTCTGGTCGTCCAGAAGGCCCTGGGCCTTGGCCATGCGATGCCAGCCCTCCCCGTCCCGCCAGGCCAGGCCCACGGAGGCCGATACCAAGGGTTGCCCCTTTGCGTCCACCAGCACGCGATGGATGTTCTCCCCGGGGATCTCCCGGGGAAGGGCCACCCGCTCGCTGCGCAGGCTTCCCCCCTCCATCCAGGCCCGGTGCAGGCCGTCGTTGACCGTGCCCACCCACAGGGAGCCGTCCGGGGCCGCGGCGAGGGCGGCCACGGAGCTGCGGATGGTGGGGAGGGGGAGTTCCTGACCGGAGTCCTGGCCGGGCCGGATGCGGATCAGGGTGTTCTGGGTGCTGGTCCGAGGCCTCAGCCCCCCCGCCCACAGGGTGCCGTCCGGGGATTGGGCCAGGGCGTAGATGGTGCGCCGACCCGCCCCGGGCAGGGCCGTCCAACCCTCCCGCCGGCTGCGGGCCAGCCCGAACTGGGTGCCGGCCCAAAAGGTCCCGTCCCGGGCGTGGAAAAGGCTCCAGACCGTTTCGTGGGGCAGCCCCTGGCGGCGGGTGTGGAAGGACCAGAGCAGGCGCCCCAGCTGCCGGTGCAGGCCCTCGGAACCGATCCACAGGGAGCCCTCCCGGTCCACCAGCAGGGTGTTCACCGTGGGGGCCGTGAGCCCCTGTTCCTCCCCGAGAAGCCAGGTCCCTTCCCCTTCGAAGCAGGCGGCCCCCCGGGCGGTGGGGGCCCAGATGCGCCCCTCGGCGTCCTCCACCACGTCGGCCCACTGCACGAGGCCTTCCGGAAG
>CAYSXG010000020.1:0-14016 GCA_964434895.1 uncultured Solibacteraceae bacterium
CCGACCCTGGCATCGGAATGCCGCCGGATCGGGGCCGGTGGTCGTGTATCCGCTGGATCGCGCGGCCTACGTGATTGGGACCTATTTCGGCGGGTTCTCCGCCTTCGGCCTCGACGGCGACGGCCGCCCGACCCCCATGAAGGCCGACGATCCCCAGAGCTTCGATCCCACGGTCTTCTCCACCGGTACGGACCTCATCAGCCCCGCGATCCATCCCGGGGGTCGCTTTCTCTACCTCGGCGGCCGAATCGTGAGCGAAGAAAGCCTTCGCGTCTACACCCTGGACGGGAGCGGGAGGCCCGGCGCCTCCCCGCGGGTCCTGCCCGGATGGTCCCTGCTCCGCCAGGTGCTGCTGGACCCTCCGGGGCGCTACCTCTACGCGCTGCAAGGGACCCCGTCCGGGGGATCGGAGATCGCTGCCTTCCGGGTGGACGGGGAGAGCGGCGCCCTCAGCCGTGTTCCCGCGGAGGCCGGCGGCGCCCAGTCCCTTTCCGTGCCGGAGGGCGCCTCCCAGATCCTCATCCATCCGACGGGGCGCTACCTCTACCTCCTGGTCGCCGGCCTCATCGGAGACACGAGGCATCCCGCCCTGTGGACCCTGGGGGTGGATCCGAACACCGGCGCCCTCCACTTCCTGGGCGGCCCCCGGCCCTTGGAGGGGGAGGCCTCCACCATGGCGATGGATCCCGAAGGCCGCGTGGTGGTCGTGACCGCCCTGGACCGCTTCACCTGGACCGGGCTGGTCCTTCCCTTCCGCGTGTCGGCGGAGACGGGCACCCTGGCTCCCATGGAGGCCCTGCGCCTGCCCGGCCAGGTGCCGGGCTGCGTGGCGGTGCGCTGATCAGGGCCTTACGAAGAGGGCGATCCAGCGGGGGCTGGCCTCCACGAAGGAGGCCCCCTCGTAGGATCCGAGGGCGGTCCGCAGGCGGAAGCCGGCCGGGCGGGCCAGGGCCTCGAGCTCGTCGGGCTCGTAGACCCGCACGGACTCCACCACTTCCCGGGTGGCGCCGGAGTCCAGGCGGGTGAGGGTCATGCGCTTGATCACGCGGCCCTCCTCGAGGCTTCGTCGGCTGTGGACCCGCAGGCCGGCGCGTTCGGCCACGTCCTCCTGCACCAGGTGGCGCCGCAGCTGGTGGGCGTTGAGGTAGTCCAGCAGGAGCACCCCCCCGGGGCGCAGGGCCTGGGCGAGGGCGTGGAGGAGGTCCTTGTTGGCCTCGTCCCCGAAGTAGCCGAAGGGGGTGAACCAGAGGCAGAGGCCCGCCAGGCCCGCGGCCTTCACCGGCAGATGGCGCATGTCCCCCCGCACCAGGCTGCCCCGCAGGGTCTCCTCCGCCAAGCGCAGGAGGGGGCCGGAGAGGTCCATGCCGAAGGCGCGGGGATTGGCTCTGCGGAGCTCGACCAGGTGCCTTCCGGAGCCGCAGCCCAGGTCCAGCACGGGGCCCGACCCCAGCTCCGGCGCCAGGCGCAGGGCCGTGGCCACGGCCCGGCGCGCCTCCGCCTCGTCCCGGTGGGCGTAGAGGGCGGCGTAGTCCTCGTCGAACCAGTCCTTGAACCATTCGTCCATGGAGGCATGGTCTCACGGGTACACTGGAGCTTATGCAGCGCCCCGAACGCCTGGAAGACCAGGTCCACTTCCTTCTCTCCACCCTCATCCAGCGCGAACTGCGGGACCCGGACCTGGGTTTCTGCACGGTCACGGCCGTGCGGCTGAGCCCCGACCGCAGCGTGGCCAAGGTCTACTTTACGGCCCTGCCCGAGGGCGGGGGGGACGCCGAGGCCCAGGTGCCCCTCACCCGCAAGGCCCTCGGCCGGGCCGCGGGCTTTTTGCGCACCCAGCTGGCCCAGCGCCTCCACATGAAGCGCGTGCCCGAGCTGCGCTTCTTCCCGGACGCCACGCTGGAGGAGGGCAACAAGATGGAGGCCCTCTTCGCGGAGATCGAGCAGGAGAAGGCCCGGCGGCCCGCGGACGAAGAGGCCTGAGGTGCCGGAGGAGGCGGTCCGCGGGGGGACTCCCGCCCCCTTGTTCCCTGGCCTCTACCTCGTCCACAAGCCCGTCGGCGGCACGAGTTTCGACGTGGTGCGGGCCTTCACGAAGGAGGCCCGGGAGGCGGGGCTGAAGAAGTGGCCCCTGGGCCACGGGGGGACCTTGGACCCCTTCGCCCGGGGCCTGCTCCTGGTGCTGTCGGGCCAGGCCACGCGCCTCATGGAGCTCCTGCACCCCCTGCCGAAGACCTACGTGGCCACGCTGGTTTGGGGGGTGGAAACGGACACCTGCGACCCCCTGGGCCGGAGCGTGGCGGAGGGGGACGCCTCGGCCCTGGAGCCGGAGCGCCTCGCCCGGGCCCTGGAGGGCTTCCTGGGCTGGCGGGACCAGGTGCCCCCGGCCACCAGCGCCAAGCGCGTGGGCGGGGAGCGGGCCTACGCCAAGGCCCACCGGGGCGAGGAAGTGGTGCTGCCCCCCAGCCGCGTCTACCTCCACGGGGCCCGCTGGCTGGAGCACGACCTGCCCCGCGCCTCGCGGCTGGAGATCACCTGCCGGGGCGGCTTCTACGTGAGGAGCCTGGCCCGGGATCTGGGCCGGGCCCTGGGCTGCGGGGCCCACCTCGCGGAGCTCCACCGCACGGCCATCGGTCCCTGGACGGACCCCGGGGAAGGGGGGCGGATCTTCGTGGCGGGGGAGGGCCTGGTCCCCTGGTGCCCCACCCGGCCCCTGACGGAGGAGGAGGCCGACCACCTGGCCCACGGACGGGGCATCGGCCCCGGGGGACTGCTCCCCCCCGCCTCGCCCCTGCCCGCAGGCCTCCCGGATCCCGGAGCCCCGGTGCGGGCCCTGCGCGACGGCCGGCTGGTGGCCCTCCTTCGTCCCCGGGAAGGCGGATGGGGGACCTTCGCGAACCTGCGGGGCGGGCTCTAGAGCGGGTCCCCGTTGCGCGGGATTCCCTTCTCGTCGGGTGCCGACTTCGCGCGCTCGCGTGAGATCGGGATCGCACGAGGTCGGGATCGCGACCCATTCGGGCGTGATTCCCTCCGCGTCGGGTGCCGACTTCGCGCGCTCGCGCGCGCTCCGTCACCCGACGGTCGGGACCTCGCCGGGGGCCGACTGCGCACGCTCGCGCGTGCTACGTCACCCGGCGGTCGGGATGGTCGGGGGCCGTGGCTTCTGCGATCCAGGCTCGGGCCTGGGGATGGAGGGGGGCGTAGGCCTCCCACGTGGATTCGGCCCAGCGGCGGACGGCGGCGGCGTAGGCCGCGGGATCCGTGAAGCCGCTCACGTCCCGGATGGTCAGGCGGCCCCGGAAGGTCGGGAGCTCGGGCTTTGAGAGACCCGGATTCCCGTCCAGCCAGCGCCTCAGGGCCTCGTTCCCCAGGGCCGGATCGCCTCCCTGCTCCAGGAGCCAGGCGAGGCCCGTCAGGTGGGCCGCCAGGGACTTCGCGGAGGCGCAGTAGCGGGCCGGGTGCTGGAGGCAGTAGGTGTCCACCATGAGGCGGTGGATGCGGAAGAACAGCGCGTTGCCGAAATCCCGCGCCAGCAGGTCGTCCATGAGCCCCCGGCAGGCGGCGGGGCCCCCCTGGATGGCGAGGCCGCATTCCGGGCAGTGGTCGAGCCCCTCCTGCACGGGGGCTAGCGGTCCGCCCAGTGCAGCTTCTGCTGCATCAGGGCGAAGAAGGGGCGCGCGGGGTCCTGGAGGAGGGTGATGGTGGCCTCCCCCTGGCGCAGCTCCACCCGGTCCCCGGGCTGGACGGGATGGCCGATCTGGCCGTCGAGGGTCAGCACCGCGTCCTCGGCGGCGCCGAGGGTGATGGTCACGGCCTGGGGCCCCGGGACCACCAGGGGCCGCAGGGTGAGGCTGTGGGGGCAGATGGGGGTCACCACCAGCGCCTCGAGGCTCGGATGGAGGATGGGGCCCCCGGCGCTGAGGCTGTAGGCGGTGGAGCCCGTGGGCGTGGCGACAATGAGGCCGTCGGCCTTGATGAGGGCGGCGGGCTCCCCGGCGATGCTCAGCTCCAGGTCCATGATGCGGGCCAGGGCCCCCTTGGTCAGCACGGCGTCGTTGAGCACCTCCGCCGCGGCCAGGGTCCGGCCCTCCCGCCAGAGCTCCACGTGCAGGGTGCGCCGCTCGTCCCGCGCCAGGCGCCCCGCGAAGAAGGCTTCCACGGCGGCGGAGGCCTCCTCCTGGGGATGGGAGGTGAGGAAGCCCAGGGAGCCCAGGTTGATGCCCAGGAGGGGCGCGCCCCGAAGGCCCACGGTGCGGGCCGCCGCCAGCAGGGTGCCGTCCCCCCCCAGCACCAGGCCCAGGTCTCCGGCCGCCTCGGCCTCCGCCTCCAGGGCCTCGGGGGGGAGGCCCGCCCTTTCCCAATAGGGCCGGAGGGCCGGGGCCGCGGCCACCCTCCAGCCCCGCTCCAGGAAGGCCGGGAGGGCCGAGCCCAGCACCGGCACCAGCCAGGGTGACTTGGCCTTGGCCACGAGGACGACGCGGGGGGACATGGGGGAAGGATAGCGGAGAGTCTTGAAGTCTTGAGCCTTGAGTCGGGGGTCTGGGGCTCAGAGGGTGTTTTAAAAATCCCGCGAGCCGCGACGGAGGCCAGCCGGGATGCACCGCGCCAGACGTCGCGAGGTCGCCTAATTCGTAGACACCCTCTAAGCTATTCCGATGCCCGCGAAGCCTTCCAAAGCCAAGTCCTCCGGTTTCACCCGGCACGCCTTCCTGAAGTGGGTTTGCCTCGGCGTGGCGGGGCTCATGGCCGCGGGCTTCCTCGTGCTCGCGGTGATGTGGTCCGTCTACGCCCGGGAGGCGGACGGCTTCCTCCAGCTCTTCGCCCTGCGGGTGCCCAAGACCATCACCAAGGTCCTGGACCGCAACGGCGACATCATCGGCGTCTTCGCGGAAGAGCACCGGGTGGTCATCCCCTACGGGGACATCCCCCGGGCCTACATCGGGGGGCTCATCGCCACGGAGGACGCGGACTTCCTCCATCACCACGGGGTCTCCCCCCGGGGCTGGGTGCGGGTGGGCTGGTACTTCATCAAGAGCTTCGGGCGGCACCGCCAGGGCGCCTCCACCCTCACGATGCAGCTGGTCCGCACGGTGACCGCCAAGCGCCAGCGGCGCCTGGACCGCAAGCTGAAGGAGATGGTGCTGGCCACCAAGCTGGAGAAGGCCTACACCAAGAAGCAGATCCTGGAGATGTACGCCAACGAGGTCTACTTCGGCGGCGGCCGCTACGGCATCGAGGCCGCCGCCCAGTACTACTTCGGCAAGAGCGCCCCCCAGCTCAACGTGGAGGAGTGCGCCCTGCTGGCCGGCATGGTGCAGTCCCCCGAGCGCTTCGCCAAGCTGCTCTTCAGCACCAACCCCGCGGACCGCGAGGTGGTACGGGCCCGCCGCAACCACGTGCTGGAGCGCATGGCGGACGAGGGCTACATCAAGGTCGCCGACGCCAAGGTGCTCATGGATCGCCCCATCCGCCTGGCCCGGGAGAATGCCCAGGACGAGCAGATCGCCGCCTACGCCGTGGAGGAGGTGCGCAAGTACCTCTACGAGAAGTACGGCAAGGACAAGGTCCTGACCGAGGGGCTGGAGGTGCACACCACCCTCGACTCCGTTTGGCAGGAGGCGGCCAACGACGCGGTGCGCCGGGGCCTCCGGGTCGTGGACCGCCGCCGGGGCTTCCGCAAGGAGGGCCTCCAGTTCGTGGCGGATCCCGAGGCCGCCCGGATGCCGGGATGGAACCGCTTCTTCGGCGAAGGGGACCAGGTGCGCGGCGTCATCCTGGGTTGGCAGGGAGGCGCCGCTTCCGTGCGCGTGGCCTCCCGCGTGCTGCAGGTGCCCGCCTCCGCCTTCGCCTGGGCGGGCAAGGACGTGGCCAAGCTCCTCGCCCGCGGCGCGGCCCCCCTCTTCGAGGTGAAGGCCACGGACGGGGCCGGCTCCCCCACCCAGCTGGAGCTGGACCAGGAACCGGAGGTGGAGGGGGCCCTCCTGGCCATGGACCCCGCCACCGGCGAGGTGAGGGCCATGGTGGGCGGCTACGACTACAACCGCTCGAAGTTCAACCGGGCCTGGCAGGCCCAGCGCCAGGTGGGTTCCACGATGAAGGCCTTCGTGTACGCCACGGCCTTCGCCATGGGCAAGACCCCGGCCTCCATGGTGGAGGACGTCCCCACCCGCTTCATCAACACGGGCTCCAAGGACTACGAGCCCAAGAACTACGAGCGGGACTTCTGGGGCCCCATCCCCATCTGGGAGGCCATCCGCGATTCCCGCAACGTGCCCGCGGTGCGCACCCTGGACGAGGTGGGGGTGCGTTCCGTCGTGCAGGTGGCCCAGGCGGCGGGGGTCTCCAGCTCCCTGCCGCCCTATCCCAGCCTGGCCCTGGGCTCGGCGGACCTCACCCTCAAGGAGATGGTGCGGGGCTACTCCACCTTCGCCAACTACGGCAAGCTGGCCCCCGCCCCCTACCTCATCACCAAGGTGGTGGACCGCCGGGGGCAGGTGCTGGAGTCCCACGATCCGGGCAGCCCCGGCGAGGCGGCGGTGGACGAGCAGAGCGCCTTCCAGCTCATCCAGTGCTTCCAGGGGGTGGCCACCCTGGGCACCGGGTCCCGCACCAACGAGCTGGGATGGCCCGTGGCCGGGAAGACCGGCACCACCGACGAGCATACGGACGCCTGGTTCATCGGCTTCTCCACCCGTGTCGCCTGCGGCGTCTGGGTGGGCCTGGACGCCAAGAAGACCATCTACCGCGGCGCCGACGGGGGCAAGGTGGCGGTGCCCATCTGGACGGAGTTCATGAAGACGGCCCTGCCCACCACCCCGCGGGAGGACTTCCGGGTGCCCGAGGGCATGGTGTGGGGGGACATCGATCGCCTGACGGGCCTCAACGCCACCAGCGCCACCACGGACCGGGTGCTGCACCTGGCCTTCAAGCCGGGCACCCTCCCCAAGGAGGCCAGCGACGCCGAGGCCATCGCCAAGGTCACCGAGGCCCGGGGCAAGGCCCGGGGGCAGGCCCAGGACGTGCGCCTGTGGGGCTCCAACACCCTGCCGCCCCTGGCCCCCGCCGCCCCCTCCACCGGTCCCGACTGGACCAAGGTGGAGGACCCGAACAAGGACAAGTAGAGGGGCCGCGCCCGTCCGGCCTCAGGCCTCCTTCTTCCGCTTGAAGAAGGGCTCCCCGCTGCGGCGGTCGGGCTTGGGCTTGAAGCTGTTGAAGGGCTTGCGGGGGCCGAAGGCCTTGTCGTCCTCCCGGCGGGGGCCCCGGTCGAAGCCCTTGGCGTAGGGGCGGTCACCGCCGTCCTCCCGGGCGCGGGGGGTCCAGGGCTTCTTGGGCCCGTCGGGCCTGAATTCCCGCTTGGGGGCCTCGGTGCGGAATTCGCGCTTGGGCGCGTCGGGCACGTCGTAGCCCGCGAAGGCGCCCTGGTCCTGCAAGGAGAGCAGGGCCGCCACCAGGGCCTCTGGGGGGAAGGCCTCCAACAGCTGCCGGGCCTGGGCGGCCTTGGGGATGCCGTCGGCGGCGCGGAGCTTTTCCACGAGCCGCGCGGCCCGGGCCTGGGCCACCTCGGCGGGCTTGGGCACGGGGCGCCACTGGAGCTGGAAGCCGCCACGGCGGCCCCAGGCCAGCAGGATGCGGCTCTCCTTGCCGTCCACCAGGGCCAGGCTGGTGCCCTTGGACCCCGCGCGGCCCGTGCGGCCGGAGCGGTGCACGTATGGCTCCAGCTGCGTGGGGATGCCCAGGTGCACCACCAGGGGCAGGTCCTGGATGTCCAGGCCCCGGGCCGCCACGTCCGTGGCCACCAGGTAGCGCAGGCGCCCCTCCTTGAAGCTGGCGAGGATGCGGTTGCGGGCGTTCTGGTTGAGGTCCCCGTGCAGGTAGTCGGCCGAGAGGCCCGATTCCCGCAGGATCTCCGTGACCTCCTCCGTCTGCTGCTTGGTCTTGGTGAAGATGAGGGCGGCGCTGGGCTCGTCCTGGAGCAGGAGGTTCACCAGGGCCTTCCCGTGAAGGAAGTTGGGCACCAGGGCGGCGGTGTGGGCGATGTCCTGGTGGGCGCCGGCCTCGCCGGCCTGGCTCAGCTGCACGCGATGGGGGTTCTGGAGGAAGCGCTTGGCCAGGGCGGCGATGGGGCCCGGCAGCGTAGCGGAGAAGAGGTAGGTCTGGGGATGGCCTTCCACCTTGCTAAGGATGCTCTCCACGTCCTCCAGGAAGCCCATGTTCAGCATCTCGTCGCACTCGTCCAGCACCACCATGGAGACGGTGGAGAGGTCCAGGGTGCCCCGCTCCAGGTGGTCCATGATGCGGCCCGGCGTGCCCACCACCACGGGGGCGCCGTACTTCAGCGCACGCAACTGTGGGGTGTAGCTGGAGCCGCCCACGAGCAGGGCCACGTCCAGGCGCGGATCTACGGACCTCAGCTCCTCGGCCACCTGCTGGGCCAGCTCGCGGGTGGGGGTCAGCACGATGGCTTGGGACACGCGGTCCGGGCCGAGGCGATGGAGCAGGGGGAGGCCGAAGGCCAGGGTCTTGCCGCTGCCGGTGCGGCTCTGCACCAGGAGGTCGCGGCCTTCGAGGCCCGGGCCGAAGCTTTCGGCCTGGACGGGGGTGGGGGTGGTGAAGCCGCGGCCGTTCAGGGCCGATAGCAGGGCTTCGCTGCAGCCCAGGGCTGCGAAGGTGGTGGGGGTCGTCACGCTGTCTCCGAGGGCGTCTGTCCCGCTGAAGTGCAACATGCGCCCGAGGGAGTCTTGGCCCAAACGAACAGCATCTCACGGAAATCGGCCCTTTGCCAGGACGGATTTGAGGGGGCGGGGGGCTCCGGCGCTATCCTGGACCGGTCGGGCCGTTCCGGGAGCGCAGCACGCCTCGGGCCCGCTTCGGGGGTGCCCATGTTCCGCGACCCGCTCCAGATCCGCCTGCTGAGGGCCCTGTGCTTCCTGCTGATGGTCTTGGCGCCCCTTCGGAGCGGGCCCCCGGAGGGCTTCGCCGAGACCTCCCGATGGGCCCTCGGGCCCGCCCAGGCCGTCTCCCAAGGAAGTTTTTCCCTGGGCCACGCCAGCCTGAGCTTCACGGGGCAGTGGGCCCCGATCCGGGAGGGGGAGCGCACCGTGGGGCTCTTCCTGTCAGGCTCCGGCACCCTGACCCACGCCTCCGCCTTCGAGCCGGAATGGCCCATCTACAAGGAGAACCTGCGCACCTGGACCTCCGCGGCCCTGGAGAAGCGGGAGGGAGCCCGGCAGGCGACCTTCGCCTTCCAAAAGGCCCGGCTGCTGCTGGCGGGGGCTCCCTTCCCGACCTGGGCCGGCGAAGGCGCCGCCCCCCTGGAGGGGCCCTACCAGGCCTTCGTCCAACGGTGGAGCAAGGTGGAGGACCACGCCCCGGCCCACCTGCTGGCCCTGCAGTCCGCCAACGCGCCCGCGAAGGCCGTGGCGGTGCTGGAAGTGGAGTCCAGCGCCGGCCGCCTCCTCTACCGCTACGACGCCGCCGACGCCCTGCAGGAGACCCTATCGGTCCTCCATACCCAACTGGGGGCGCCGCCTCACGTGAAAGAATGGAGCCTCGTGGCCCCCCTCTCGCGCCAGTACGTGGGGTGGGATCCCCGGGTGGGCCAGCCCCTTCCCCCCTTCCAGTGGACGGCCCTGGACGTGGACCTTCGCACCGCGGACAACCGCCAGGCGGAGTTGGTGGTGGAGGGGACCCTCAACCCCTTCGAGGACGGGCTTCGGGTCCTGCCCTTCAACCTCCTGTCCGAGGTGATGACCCCCAAGGACGTCCGCCACCTCCGGATCTCCCGCATCACCGACGGGGCGGGGACCGCCCTGGTCTTCGCCCACGACCACGATCGGCTGGCGGTCCAGCTTTCGGCCCCCACCCAGAAGGGCGTGCCCGTCAAGCTGCGCTTCGAGTACGGGGGGGACTTCCTGGTGCAGCCCAACGCCGATAGCTACTGGGAGCTGGGGGTAAGCGAGGGCTGGTATCCCACGCCCGAAAGCGAAGCCCGGGAATCCTACCTCTTTCACGCCCTCGTCCGCACCAAGGGGGATTGGATCGCCTTCCTGCCCGGGGAAACCCTGCGCCGGGAAAAGGAGGGGGCGTGGAACCTGGTGGAGACCCGCACCACCCGCCCCATCTGCTTCGCCACCATCCTCGGGGGCAGGTATTCCATCGACGAGGAAATCCGGGAGGGCCGCACGGTGCGCATCGCCACCTACGGGTCCGGGCCCGGCGTGGCCTCCCGCGTCCTGAAGGACCAGGCCTTCAACGTCATGGCCTACTACGAGAAGTTCCTCGGTCCCTTTCCCTTCAAGGAATTCAGCGTCGTCGAAAAAAACGAGTGGGGTTATGGTCAGGCGCCCCCGGGGATGATGTACATCACCAAGGACGCCTTCGAGCAGGTCAAGACCGGCGCGCAATGGCAGGAACTGGCCAACGAAGCCACCCTGTACGGGATCGAGTTTTCCGTCCAGACCATGGACGTCCGCCAGGTCTTCGCCCACGAGATCGCCCATCAGTACTGGGGCACGGTGGTGAAGATGCCGAGCTCGACTGAGCAGTGGATCACCGAGTCCTTCGCGGATTACTGCGCCGGGCTCTACCTGCGGGACTACAAGGGCCAGGCCTATTTCGAGAAGGAACTGGCCCACTGGAGCGGCGATGCCCGGCGCTCCCAGGCCAAGGGTCCCATCCCCCTGGCCAACGACGTCCATCCCAAGGACAGCCGGGAGGCCTTCCTGGGGCGCCGGGACCTGCTCTACGCCAAGGGACCCGCGCTGCTGGCGGCCCTGCACAAGGATCTGGGGGACCAGGTCTTCTTCACCTGGCTGAAGGCCATCCAGCGGAACTTCCAGTGGAATTTCGCCAGCACGCGGCGCCTCTTCGAGCTGCTCGCCTTCATCACCAAGAAGGACTACACGGCCTTCTACAAGAACTACTACTGGGGCCTGGACCTTCCGCCGGCCAAGCCCTGAGCCGTGATCTCATAGGGGACCCCGCGAGGTTCCCCATGCCCCGTCCCTCCGACACCGACCTCGTCAAGACCCTGGCCCTCGGCACGGACGAGGGCCTGCGCAAGCGCTTCAAGCTCATCGACGAGGAGGTGCCGGGCAACGTGCGCTTCGGCCTCCTGCTGGAGATCCTGGACAAGCTGGCGGAGGAGTGCGCCCTGGCCCACGCCCGCCGCGAGCATCCCGGCGCCCGGGTGGTCACCGCCGCCGTGGACAACATCTACGTCCGCAACGCCGCGGACGTGGACCGGGACATGGTGTTCCGGGCCCGGGTCAACCACGTGGGGCGCACCAGCATGGAGGTGGGCATCCGCGTGGAGCACCCCGCGGGGCCCGGGGGCCAGGCCCCGGCCCACATCGCCTCCTGCTACTTCACCATGGTGGCCCGCAGCACGGCGGGGGAGGGGGCCCGCAGCCTGGCGGTGCCCCCCCTGGACCTGGTGGAGGCCTTGGACCACCGGCGCTCGGAACGGGCCGTGGCCCGGCGGGAGGCCTATAGGGCCAGCCAGCAGGCGGCCCAGGAGCCCCCCTCCCGGGAGGAGTACCGCCTGCTCTCGGAGCTGCACGCGGCCCAGGACCGGCCGGGCTTCGAGGGCCTCCTGGCTTCGAGCTGCGTCACGGACGGATGGGAGCGCACCTACCCCGAGCACGAGAACGTCCCCCAGAAGATCTTCGGGGGCCACCTCATCCGCCGGGCCTACGAGCAGAGCGCCATCTGCGCCGAGGAGGTGGCCCCGCACCGCCCGGTCATCGTCGCCGTGAACCGCATCAACTTCATGGAGCCCGTGCGCATGGGCGACAAGCTGCACTTCATCAGCCGGGCCACCTTCTCCGGGGAGGCCTCCGTGTGCGTGGAAACGGACATCGTCCGCATCTCCCGGGACCGCACCCAGACCCACCTCTCCAACACCTGCGTGTTCACCTTCGTGAACGTGGACGACGAGCTGCGGCCCCGACCCGTGCCCCGCATCCACCCCACCACCTACGCCGAGGACGCCCGCTACCTGGCCGCCCTGAGGCGGCGGGGAGAGCACGTGGCCTGGAAGGCGGGGCGCTAGTGGCGGTTTTTTTGGATCGCGCTTCCAGGCGCAGCTACCATGGGACAGCTTTCACCAAGACCCCATCATGACGCCCACTCGGATCATCCCCAGGAACCACCGGCCAAGGGCCAGGGAGGCGCGATGACCAACGCTGCGGGAGGCCCCGGCGAAACCAAGCCCCCGATCTTTCTTCGGGCCCTCCGCAAGGAGGCGGAGGCCGGGAAGGTGGAGGCCATGGCCATGCTGGGCAAGGCCCTGCAGGACCCCAACGAGGCCCTCCTTTGGCTCGGCCGGGCCTTCGAGGCCGGCCATGGGGTTTCGGCGGGCCTGGCGGGCCTGCGCTGCTTGGAATCCGGGCACAAGGACCAGGCCGTCGACTGGTTCAAGAAGGGGGCCCACGTCCAGGACCCGGAGTCCCTCTACCATTTGGGCCTCATGACCTGGGCCGGGGACGGCCTTCCGGAGGACCATCTGGAGGCCCTGGCCTTCCTGCAGAGGGCCCACGAGGCGGGTCACGAGGGGGCCGGCGAGGCCCTCCAGAAGCTGCACCGGGAGGAGGGCGGGGCCCGCCCCGAGGCGGACGAGGCCCTGCAGCTGCTGCGCACCCTTCCCCGCCTGCACCGTCCGGAATCCATGGTGGAGCTGGGTCGGGCCCTCATGGTGGGGGACAAGGTGGGCGTCAATCCCGGCCGGGCCATGGAATTGCTGGAGGGCGCGGCCCTGCAGGCCTATCCCGACGCGCACTACGAGCTCTACCGCATCCACAGCCAGGGGGGGGCGGAGTTCCGCAATCCCGACAAGGCGGAGCTGCACCTGCGCCTGGCCATGGAGGCGGGCCATCCGGAGGCCCTGCAGGTGGCGGGGGTCCGCCTTCTGAGGCAGCGCCCGGAGCAGGCCCTGCCCCTGCTGAGGAGGGCCGCGGAGCTGGACCTGCCCGAGGCCCTGTGCGCCCTGGGGGAGGCCAGCTACGAGGGCCTGGGCGTGTCCTTGAACAAGCTGGAGGCCCTGCGCTGGTTCCGGGCGGCGGCCCGGGCGGGCTCCCGGGAGGCGGCGGCCCGGGCCGGGAAGATGCTCCGCAAAGGGGACGGCGTCATGGCCAACAAGGCCGAAGCCGAGGAGTGGGAGCGCTTGGCGGGCACCTACGGGGGCATCTGGGGCAAGCTCGGCATCAAGAAGTAGCCCCATGGCCACGACCCTCCTCCTCATCCGCCACGGCATCGCCGAGGACTACCGCCTGGGCCATCCGGATGCGGAGCGGGCCCTGACGCCCGAGGGCTGGATCCGCACCCGGGAGGCCATGAAGGGCCTGGTGGCCCGGGGCTTTCGCCCCGACCGCGGCATCAGCAGCCCCTACCGCCGGGCCATGGAGACCATGGCCTGCCTCAAGGAGGAGGCCGGGAACGGCTTCCCGGTGGGGGTCTGGGAGGGCCTCACGCCCGAGGGGGACGCGGCGGAGGCCGATCTATGGCTGCGCCGCCTCATGATCGGCGCGGGGGAGGACGAGGTCCTGGCCTTCACCAGCCACCAGCCCTTCCTGGGGGACCTGGTGGCCCTTCTCACGGGCCGGGAGCTGGAGATCAAGAAGGCCAGCTGCACCCTCGTGGAATGGATGGGCAGCGGCTGGCGCTTCCGCCGGCACTTCCCCCCGGCGGAGCTGCGGGGGGACTGAGCGTGTCCGCCCCCGCCTTCGCCACCCTGGCCTCGGGCCTGCGGCTCCACTACCGGGTCCAGGGCAGCCCCGGAAGGCCCTGGCTGGTGCTCCTCAACGGCCTGCTTTCGGACACCACCATGTGGGCGGGGGCCCTGCCGGGCCTGACGCCCCACTTCCGCGTGCTCACCTTCGATTCCCGGGGGCAGGGGAGGTCCGACGCCCCGGAGGAGGGGCCCTACGCCACGGCGCTGCTGGCCCGGGAGGCCCGGGAGCTGATGGGCCTCCTGGGCCTCGAAAGGCCCTGGCTGGCGGGGCTCAGCAACGGGTCCGCCCT
>CAYSXG010000021.1:0-13864 GCA_964434895.1 uncultured Solibacteraceae bacterium
GTTAGATCGTGCGGGAAGGGGTCCCGGGCCTTGGGGGAGGGGGATTTAGGGGTGGGCGTGGGGGCGGTGTCGGCGGGTTTGGAGGCGGATTTCGCGGCGGGGGCCTTCTTGCGGGTGCTCATCGGGTCTCCGGGAACAAAATCGGGAAGCTTTCGGCCAAGTGCGGCCAGGGGAAAGGGTCGAGCATAGCCCAACCCGACCCCAGGTAAAGATTCAAGGCTCGGGTTGGGTCTCGGCGGGCGGCAGGCCTTGGGATTCGTGGGAAGAATGCGCTTTGCCCCGACGCAGGGACCCGCTTTCGTCCGCCCGGAACTCCTTCCGGGCCGCGTCCAGGATCCCGTTGAGGAACTGCGTCCCTTCCTGGTCGCTGAATTCCTTGACGATCTCCAGGGCCTCGTTGATGACGATGGGGAAGGGGATCTCCTTGAGGAACATCAGCTCGTAGAGGCCCAGGCGCAGCAGGTTGCGGTCCACCACGGCCATGCGGTGGATCTTCCAGTGCTCGGCGTACTTCTGGAGGATGGCGTCGATCTCCTCCAGGTGCCCGTGGACCCCGTCCACCAGGCGCCGGGCGTAGTAGAAGGCGTCCCGGTTGAGGTCCTGGATGGCGTAGAAGCCCGCGAAGACCTGGTCCGGCTGGTATTCGGTCAGGTCCATGGCGTAGAGCATCTGGAGCGCGTATTCGCGTCCCCGGCGGCGGACGCCCATCACTTCACCCGCTTGAGGGACTTCTGCAGGTCCACCAGCTCGATGAGGGCGCTGGCGGCCTCCCAACCCTTGTTGCCCATCTTGGTGCCCGCCCGGTCGATGGCCTGGTCCACGGTGTCGGTGGTGAGGACGCCGAACACCGTGGGAACGCCGGTTTCCATGGCCACGGCGGCCACGCCCTTGGTGACCTCCGAGGCGATCATGTCGAAGTGGGGGGTGCCGCCTCGGATGACGCAGCCCAGCACACAGACGCCCGCATACCGGCCGCTCTGGGCCACCTGCTTGGCGACCAGGGGCAGCTCGAAGCTGCCGGGCACCTTGACGAGATCGATTTGGGATTCGGTTCCGCCGTGGCGGAGGATGCAGTCCGTGGCCCCGCCCACGAGGCGGTCCACGATGAAGTCGTTCCAACGGGCGGCGACCAGGGCGAAGCGGTCGCCCTTTTCGACGCGTAGCTGGCCCTCAAAGATCCCCATGGGAACCCCCCGCAAGGTGGTTATAAAGGGGCAAGTCTAGCACGGACCTGGGGGATGTTGCGCGACGAGGGCATTCCTCTGTCGAGGAAAGGAAGCCGGTCTCAACCCTTGCGGCTTTTCGGGGGACCAAGGTAGATCATCCTCACGGCCCGCCCCCCGCAGGGCGCCGATTCCGCTCAGGAGCTCCCATGCCCCCGCCCCTTCGCGTTTGGTACGACGCTCCTGCCCAGCGCCCCGAGCGCGGCCTCGAGGGCCTGCGGATCCTCGTGGCCCTGCTGATCCTGGTGCATCCCCTGCACGCCTTTCTCCATCCCGGGCACCGGGCCCTCCTGGCCCAGGCCCTGGCCGCCAAGGGACTGCCCTGGGGTTCCGCCTTGGTTTGGGGCGCCCTCGTCCTCCAGGCCGCGGCCTCCCTGGCCCTGCTGGCCCGGCGTGCCTTGGGGGCCGCCTGCACGGGGCAACTGCTGGTGTTGGGGGCGGGCGTCGGGCTGGTTCAGGGCCCCTATTGGTACGTGGTGGGGGGCGCCGTGGTGGAGGGCCATCGGGGCATGGAGTACAGCGTGCTGCTCATGGCCTGTCTGGTGGGCCTGTGGGTGGGGCGGCGGTCGCCGGGCCGGGGCCTGGCCCTGGTGCGGGTCTCCGCGGCCCTCGTCCTCGCCACCCACCCCGTCCACGCCTTCTTCGACCTCGGGGGCCTGGGGCCCTTCGGCGCCAGCTTCGACCGTTACACCTTCGGCCACGGCCTGGCCCTGGTGCTCTTGATGTTGGTCACACAGGCCCTGTGTTCCCTGGGCCTGGTCCTGCGCCGCGCCGTGGCACCCGCCTGCCTCGGCCATGCCTTCATCCTGGCCATGGGCATCTGGCTGGTGCACTGGCCCAACTGGTTCGTGGTGGGCCCCGGCGCCGACGGCATGGAGTACAGCGTGCTTCTCATCGCCTGCTTCCTGGCGGTGGCCCGGGCCCACTGGCCCCGACGCAGGGAGGGTGCGACGCTCGATGTCGTGGCCTGGGAGGGGTGAGTCGGTGTGGATCTCGGGTCCGTCCCTCGCCCCTCAGGCCCCGAAGAAGCGGGCTCGGTAGGCGCCGGGGGGCACGCCGAAGGCCTTGAGGAAGGCCGGCCGAAGGGATTCGGAGGTGCCCAGGCCGGCGGCGGAGGCCACCTGGTCCAGGCCCCGGTCCGCCTCCTCCAGGAGGCGTCGGGCGACTTCCAGGCGGATCCGGTCCACGTAGCGGCCCGGGCCCATGCCCACCTCCTCGGTGAAGACCCGGGTGAAGTGCCGTTCGCTCATGGCCGCGCGATGGGCCAGGGCGGCGACCGAGAGGTCCGCGGTGGGGTGGTCGGCGATCCAGGCCTGCAGCTCCCGCAGGGGCTCCCGCTCCGCCAGCTGGGTGGAGAGCTGGGCGCTGAACTGGGCCTGGCCCCCGGGTCGGTGGAGGAAGAGCACCAACTCCCGGGCCACCTCCAGGGCCACCCGGCGGCCGAAGTCCTCCGCCACCAGGGCCAACGCCAGGTCCATGCCCGCCGTGACCCCCGCGGAGGTGTAGACGGCCCCGTCCTTCACGTAGAGGGCGTCGGGGTCCACCTCGGTCCCCGGATAGTTCTCCCGGAAGGGGGCCAGGTGCTCCCAATGGGTGGTGGCCCGGCGGCCCTCCAGCAGGCCCGCCTCCGCCAGGAGGAAGGAGCCGGTGCAGATGGAGACCAGGCGCCGCACCTGGGCCGCCTGGGTCCGGATCCAGGCCAGCAGGGCCCGGTCCTCCAGGCAGTCCCGGACCCCCAGGCCCCCGGCCACCATCAGCGTGTCGAGGCCCCGTCCTACCTCCCGGTAGCCCCGGGCGGCCACCAGGCCCACGCCGGAGGAGCAGGGGAAGGGGCCCGCCTCCAGGCCCAGCAGCTCCACCTCGTAGGCCCGGTCCTTCCGTAGGCCCTGGTCCCGAAGCCAGCGCTCGGTGCGGCTGAAGACCTCCAGGGGCCCCATGGCGTCCAGGACCTGCACCCCGGGGAAGGCCAGCATGGCCACCCGTCGGGGCGGCGCAGGGCGGGTCGGGAGGGGGGCGCGGCGCTTCATGGACCCAGGATCGGGTCCCCGGTCGATGTCCTCAATGACGAGGAACCCACTTTTTCAGCCATATCCGGAAGCGAGGCCCGCGGGGCGCGATTTCCCTCAGATTTCCACCGTCTCCGCCGCGTCCCGGAAGGCCGGGATCTGGTCGAAGTTCATGTAGCGGTAGGTGTCCGCGGCCTTGGGGCCGATGGCGGCCACCTGGTCCATGTATTCGGCCACGGTGGGGATCTTTCCCAGGAGGGCGCAGACGGCGGCCAGTTCGGCGCTGCCCAGGTACACGTTGGTGTCCACGCCCAGGCGGTTGGGGAAGTTGCGGGTCGAGGTGCTCATGGCCGTGGAGCCCTTGCGGATCTGGGCCTGGTTGCCCATGCAAAGAGAGCATCCCGGCATTTCCATTCTTGCGCCTGTGCGGCCCAGCACGCCGTAGTAGCCCTCCTCCGTGAGGATCTTCTGGTCCATCATCGTGGGCGGGGCGATCCAGAGGCGAGTCGGGATGTCCGACTTGCCCTCCAGCACGCGGCTGGCGGCGCGGAAGTGGCCGATGTTGGTCATGCAGCTGCCGATGAAGACCTCGTCGATCTTGTCGCCCTGAACCGCGGAGAGGGGCTTGATATCGTCGGGATCGTTGGGGCAGGCGAGGAGGGGCTCCTTGATCTGGTCCAGATCGATCTCGATGATCTCGGCGTACTCGGCGTCGGCGTCCGCCTCCAGGAGCCGGGGACTGGCCATCCAGGCCTCCATGGCCTTGATGCGGCGGGAGAGGGTGCGCTTATCCTCGTAACCCTCGGCGATCATCCACTTCAGCAGGGTCACGTTGGAGCGCAGGTACTCGAGGATGGGCTCCTTGTTCAGGCGCACGGTGCAGCCGGCGGCGGAACGCTCGGCGCTGGCGTCGGTCAGCTCGAAGGCCTGCTCGATCTTGAGGTCCGGCAGGCCCTCGATCTCCAGGATGCGGCCGGAGAAGACGTTCTTCTTGCCCTTCTTCTCCACCGTGAGGAGGCCCCGTTGGATGGCGGCGTAGGGGATCGCGTTCACCAGGTCCCGTAGGGTGATGCCCGGCTGCATGGTGCCCTTGAAGCGCACCAGCACGCTTTCGGGCATGTCCAGGGGCATGACGCCCGTGGCGGCGGCGAAGGCCACCAGGCCCGAACCGGCGGGGAAGGAGATGCCGATGGGGAAGCGCGTATGGCTATCCCCGCCCGTGCCCACGGTGTCCGGCAGGAGCATGCGGTTCAGCCAGGAGTGGATGACGCCGTCGCCGACCCTCAGGCTCACGCCGCCGCGGTCGCTCATGAAGTGGGGCAGCTCCCGGTGGGTGACGACGTCCACGGGCTTGGGGTAGGGGGCCGTGTGGCAGAAGGACTGCATGACGAGGTCGGCGCTGAAGCCCAGGCAGGCCAGGTCCTTCAGTTCGTCCCGGGTCATGGGGCCCGTGGTGTCCTGGCTGCCCACGGAGGCCATGTGGGGCTCGCAGTAGGTGCCGGGGCGCAGGCCCTGGCCTTCCGGCAGGCCGCAGGCCCGGCCCACCATCTTCTGGGCCAGGGTGAAGCCCTTGGCGGAGGCGGCGGGATCCTTGGGCAGGCGGAAGCAGGTGGCCGCCGGCAGCCTCAGCGCCGCGCGGGCCTTGGCCGTGAGGCTGCGGCCGATGATGAGGGGGATGCGTCCCCCGGCGCGCACCTCGTCCAGCAGCACGTCGGACTTCATCTGGAAGCTGCTGATGACCGCGCCGTCCTTGGTGATCTCCCCCTTGTAGGGCCAGAGGGTGACGACGTCGCCGGTCTCCATGCCCGCCACGTCGCACTCGATGGGCAGGGCGCCGGCGTCCTCCTGGGTGTTGAAGAAGATGGGCGCGATCTTGCCGCCCAGGCAGAAGCCACCGAAGCGCTTGTTGGGCACAAAGGGGATGTCCTCCCCGGTCCACCACAGCACGGAATTGGTGGCGGACTTGCGGCTGGAGCCCGTGCCCACCACGTCGCCCACGTAGGCCACGGGGTGGCCCTTCTGCTTCAGGGATTCGATGAAGGCGATGGGGCCGCGCACGCCGGCCTCTTCGGGCGTGATGCCGGGGCGGGGGTTCTTGAGCATGGCCAGGGCGTGCAGGGGGATGTCCGGGCGGCTCCAGGCGTCCGGGGCGGGGCTGAGGTCGTCGGTGTTGGTTTCGCCGGAGACCTTGAAGACGGTCACGGTGACGGCCTCCGGCAGCTCGGGCCTGGAGGTGAACCACTCCGCGTCGGCCCAGCTCTGGATCACGGCCTTCGCATGGGTGTTGCCCGCCTCGGCCTTCTCCTGCACGTCGTGGAAGGAATCGAAGATGAGGAGGGTCTTTTTCAGGCCCTCGGCGGCCACCGGCGCCACCTCCGCGTCGTCCAGCAGGTCGATGAGGGGCTGCACGTTGTAGCCGCCCAGCATGGTGCCCAGGAGTTCCGTGGCCTTGGCGCGGCTGATGAGGGCGCAGCGCTCCCGTCCCTTGGCCAGGCTGGCCAGGAAGCCCGCCTTCACCTGGGCGGCGGCGTCCACCCCCGGCGGCACGCGATGGGTGAGAAGCTCCACCAGGAAGGCCTCCTCTCCGGTGGGGGGCGCCATGAGCAGCTCCACGAGCCCCTGGGTCTGCTCCGCCGTGAGGGGGAGGGCGGGGATGCCCAGTTCCGCGCGCTTGGCCGCGAGCTGACGGTAGGTATCGAGCATGGGGAACTCCTGGAAGGCCGGACAGGGAGCACCAGTTTAACGCCGCTGGGGCGGACCGAATCATCCGACCGGAGGTCCCCCCATGTCTGGGCCTCCCCGGGGGGCCTCCGAAGCCGGTGGTGTAGGCTGAAGGCCCCCCAGGAGCCCCATGATCACCAAGGATCAATTCCTCGCCGCCCTTCTGCGGGAGTGCGACATCTGCCTCCACCTCTTTTCCAAGCTCACGCCGGAGGCCCACGCCTACCGGCCTTCGGAGAAGCAGCGCAGCACCGTGGAACTGCTGCGCTACCTGGCCATCTGCGGGATCGCCGGGGCCACCTGCATGGCGGAGGGGAACTGGAAGCGCTTCGGGGACTTCTCGGCGCGCACGAAGGAGATGGAGGCCGACGGCTTCCCGGAGGCCATGGAAAGGCAGAAGGAGGAGTTGGAGGCCTTCTTCGCGGGGCTGGACGAGGCGACCTTGGGGACGAAGCCGGCGCCCATGCCCGGGGGTGGAGAGCTGGCCCTGGGAGAAGCCCTCCTGAACGGGCCGCTCAAGTGGCTGGCCGCCTACAAACTCCAGCTCTTCCTCTACGCCAAGGCCTGCGGTGCGGAGATCGGCACCGCCAACGCCTGGCGGGGCATGGACTGGAAGGGCTAGACCTAAACCGGCCTTCCTCCGAATCCGTGAATGCTTCGGCCTCCACCTAATAGGCGATCCCCATGCCCATCCTGCGCCTTGCCCTACCCCTCCTCGCGCTGACCCTGCGGGTCGAAGATCCGGCGCCGCGGCTTCTGACCTACAAGAAGGTGGCCGGCGTGGAACTGAAGGCCCACGTCTTCGAGCCGGCGGATCCCGCCGCGGGGCCTCGGGCGGCCATCCTGCTCTTCCATGGGGGCGGGTGGAGTTCCGGGGACGCCACCTGGGTCTACCCCGCGGCCCGGCGCTTCGCGGGGCTGGGGATGGTGGCCGTGGCCATCGACTACCGCCTCAGCGACGAAAAGGCGGTGACGCCCCTCGAAGCCCTGGAGGACACCCGGGACGCTCTCCGCTGGGTGCGCGCCCAGGCGGGGACCCTTCGCGTGGATCCCAGGAGGGTGGCGGCCTACGGGGTTTCGGCGGGGGGGCACCTGGCGGCCGCGGCGGCCCTCATCGGCCCGCCGGACCCGGCGGTGCGGCCGGACGCCCTGATCCTCTACTCGCCGGCGCTGGCAATCGCCGACAGCGCCTGGGCCCGTCAGCTGCTGCTGGGGCGGGCCCAGCCCGAGACCCTTTCGCCGGACCGCTTCGTGAAGGCCGGCTTGCCGCCGACCTTCATCGTCCAGGGGGAGGAGGATCGCCTGACGCCCCCCCGGGGGACGGCCTTCTTCGCCCGCCGCATGCAGGCCGCAGGCAACGTCTGCGAGGTGCGGAGCTACGCGGGCCTGGGCCACCTCCTCACCCGGAACCTGGGCGAGCAGGAGTGGGGCTTCGACCCGGATCCCGTGGCCCGGACCGACGCGTGGCGGGGGGAGGAGGCCTTCCTGGCGGGTCGGGGCTTTCTGGCCTCCCAGCCTCCCATCCAGGAGCGCCCCGAAACCGTGGTGCGCGCCCTGACGGAGGCCCTCAACGCCCGGGACCTGGGGGCGGCCCTGGGGCGGGTGGCGGAGGACGCCGTTTGGCTCCAGGCGGAGGGGGACCAGGCCCGCGCGACGCTGCGGGGACGGGAGGCCCTCCGGGCCTCCTTGGAGGCCCAGTTCAAGCAGGCCCCCGGCACCCGGCGGGAGCTGCACATGCTCGCCACCAACGGAACCTTCGTCTCGGCGCGGGAGAGGACCGTGTGGAAGACGGGGGCGGGGGAGGAGCGGAGCCAGAACGCCATGGTGGTCTACGAGGTGGAGGGGGGTCGGGTGAGGCGGGCCTGGTCCTTCCCCGCGCAGCCCTGACCTTTCCCCGCAAGAAGCGGGTGGGCTCATGGGGGGCCGGAGCCCATGCTGGGTCCCGGGGGCGACGATGCAGGAACTCGACAACGTCTTTTGGCACGCCATGGCGGAGACCCAGGCCTCCCTGACCGTGGGCACGGACCGGGCCCGGCGCTTGGTTCGGGGCTTTTCCCCGATGCTGGGTTTCGTGGACCCGGCGCATCCGGCCTTCGAGGACCTGGAGGTCATCTGCTCGCCGGAGGAGGCCTTCTACACGGACGGCTGGGCGGGGCCCGAGCCCGCGGGCTGGGGGATCCAGTTCGAATCCACCATGTTCAAGATGGTCTGGGAGGCCCCCATGCCCGCAGGGGACGAGGCGCCGGAGGCCCTGCCGCTGGGGCCGCAGCACGCCGTCAGGGCCCTGGAATTGGCGGAACTCACGAGGCCCGGCCCATTCGGCCCTCGCACCCTCGAGATGGGGGAGTACTTCGGCTGTTTCGAGGAGGGGCGCCTCGTGGCTATGGCGGGGGAGCGCCTCCACGCGGGCCGGTGGCGGGAGATCAGCGGCGTCTGCACCCATCCGGACTTCCAGGGCCGGGGCTACGCCCGGCGCCTCATGTCCAAGCTCCTGCGCCGGGAGATGCTCCGAGGGGAGGCCCCCTTCCTTCACGTGGCCAGCGGCAACGTCGGCGCCCGCGGGCTCTACCGGCGCATGGGCTTCCGGGACTACCTGGAATCGGTGGTGCGGGTGGTGTCGCGCTGTCCCTAGATTCCGAGACTAACCGCCGCAGTCCCCCCACCGTATCCGCCCTGACCCCCAACCTGGAGCGCCCATGACCTCGATCCGCAAGGACGCCCGAATCGCGGGCCTGCTCTATCTGCTGCTCGGGATCGCCGCCCCCTTCCGCCTTCTCTACATCCCCGGGGCCCTGTTCGTGCCCGGGGACGCGGCGGCGACGGCCCATAACCTCACGACGCACGAGGGGCTCTTCCGCCTGGGCATGGCCAGCGACCTGTTCTGCGGGACCCTCCTGGTCTTCGTCACCCTGGCCTTCTATCGCCTGTTCAAGGACGTGGACGTGGACCGCGCGGTCCAGGTGGTGATCCTGGGGGGCGTGATGCCGGCTGCCATCTACTACGTCAACGTCCTGAACGACGCGGCGGCCCTGCTGCTGGCCCGAGGGGCGGACTTCCTGGCCGCCTTCGACAAGCCCCAGCGGGAGGCGCTGGCCATGCTGTTCTTGAAGCTGCACGGCCGGGAGATCGTCGCGGCCGAGGTCCTTTGGGGCCTCTGGCTCTTTCCCTTGGCCGCGCTCGTCTACCGGTCGCGCTTCCTGCCCCGCTTCCTGGGGGTCTGGCTGGCCCTCAACGGCGTCGCCTACCTGGCCCTGAGCGGCGCCGGCCTGCTCTGGCCCTCCTACGAGGACCTGGTGGCCAAGCTCGCCTTCCCCGCCCAGTTGGGGGAGGTGGCGCTGATGCTGTGGCTCCTGATCCGGGGCGCCAAGGTCCCGGCCGCACCCTGAGAGTGGTTTAGGATGGGGCCTGGTCCCCGATTCCAAACCCTCAGACCCCAGGAGCCGACCATGGACACCGATGCCCCGACCCCCGGCAAGGGCCTCAAGATCGCGATGGTGCTCGCGCGCACCCTCATGGGCCTGCTCTTCCTCTTCGCCTCCATCACCTACTTCTTCAAGCTCATCACGCCGCCGCCTCCGACCGGGGCCATGAAGGCCTTCAGCGACGGCCTCCAGGCCTCGCGCTACCTCATGCCCACGGCCAAGGCCGTCGAGCTTTCCTGTGGCCTGGCCTTCGTCACGGGCCGCTTCGTGCCCCTGGCCGCGGTGCTCATCGCGCCCATCATCGTCAACATCGTGCTGGTCCACGCCTTCCTCGCCCCCGAAGGCCTACCCCTGGCGATCTTCCTGGTCCTGGCCAACGGCCTGGTGGCCTACTACCACCGGGACAGGTACCGGCCGCTGTTCCGGTCCTAGCGCACCCGTTCCAGGAAGCGTCCCGCGCCTTCACAGAAGGCCGGGCCCCATTCGTGGCCCCCTTCGAAGGTCAGGGCCTCGGGCCGAAAACCCCGGGTCGCGAGGGCCCCCAGGTCCTGCTCCAGCTGCTCGGCGGTGTAGAAGGCGTCCTGTCTCCCGCGGCCGATGAGGAGGGGGGGCAGGGCCAGGCCCGGGGCCTGGGCCACGTCCGGGGGCAGGTCTCCACCCAGGACCAGGAGACCTTGGCAGGGAATCCGCGCAGCGGCCCTCCAGGCCATGGCGGCCCCCTGGGAGAAGCCGGCGAAGACGAGGCCGCCGCCGGCCCCTGCCGCGCGCAGGTCCGCCACCACCTTTTCCACGTAGGCCAGGTTGTCGGCGATGGCCTGGTCCCGGTCCAGGCGGGTCATCCAGGAGCCCACCACCTCCTGGGTCTTGGCGTTGTAGAAGCGGTGCAGGGCCTGCACGGAAGCCAGGGTCCAGGCCCCGGCCCCGGGGATCGAGCGCAGGTATTCCAGCAGGGTTTCCGCGTTCTGGCCGTAGCCGTGAAAGCCCACCAGCAGGGAGGGGCCGGCGGACTCCACCAGGTAGCGGCCGGTGGTGGCGGTGGCGAGGGTGCGGACTTCGCTCATGGAGGCCCATTCTGGCACGGGGTGGCGCTGTGGGACTTCCTTCACCGGCCCCCGCGGGCCGTTTACCGATTCGCCGCGGCCTGGCCCGGGATCTCCCTACACCCGCACCGATCCTCGACGTACCCAGGTTTTCGCCGCAAACCCTGGCCGGAATCCGCCCACCCTGCCCGGGGCCCCTGGAGAACTTCCGATGATGACGCTGAAACCCCTCTCATTGGCCGTCGAAGGACTGATCTACCGCTACCCCAACGGGCACGAGGCGGTGCGGGGCTTGGACCTGAACATCGGGCCCGGCATCCTGGGCCTGCTGGGCCCCAACGGCGCGGGCAAGTCCACGCTGATGCGCATCTTGGCCACCCTGGCCAAGCCGACCCAGGGCCGCGTGCTGTGGAAGGGCGCCGACCTCGCCGCTTCGCCGGACGAGCTGCGCGTGGAGCTGGGCTACCTGCCTCAGGACTTCGGCGTGTACACGGCCCTGAGCGCCCGGGAATTCTTGAGCTTCCTCGCGGCCGTAAAGGGCTTGCCGGCTTCGCTCAGCGCGGACCGCGTGGAGGCCTGCCTGGCCATGGTGGGCCTTTCGGACGCGGCGGATCGCCGGCTGGGGGGGTATTCCGGGGGCATGCGCCAGCGGGTGGGCATCGCCCAGGCCCTGCTGAACGACCCCAAGCTCCTCATCGTGGACGAGCCCACCGTGGGTCTCGATCCCGAGGAGCGCCTGCGCTTTCGCCACCTCCTCACGGATCTGGCGGGCCAACGGCTGGTGATCCTTTCCACCCACATCGTGTCCGACGTGGAGGCCAGCGCCACGGACCTGGCCGTGATGCAGAAGGGTCAGCTGTGCTTCCACGGCACGCCGGAGGCCCTCATCGCGGGGGCCACGGGGCACGTGTGGGATTGGACCATCGTGCCCGAGCGCTTGGCGGAGGTGCGCGCGACGCACCACGTCAGCGGCTCCCTTCGCCGGCCGGAGGGGGTGCGGGTGCGCGTCGTGGGGGCCGCGGCCCCCGCTCCAGAGGCCGAGCCCGTGGCGCCGGGCCTGGAGGACGCCTACGTCTGGCTCCTCGCCCAGCGGCAGCCCCGGCCCCATTCTCAGCCTCAGGGACAGGTGGCCTGACATGAAAGCCTCGGACCTGGAATCCCTGCGGCGCTTCGGCGCGATCCTCGAGGCAGACCTGAAGGAGCGCTCCCGCTCCGTCCGCTTCTGGGTGGTGCTGGGCCTGGCCTGCCTCCTCACCTGGCTCTGTTTTCCTTCGGTCGCTTCCGGCTACTCCACCGTGTCCATCGGCGGCGGGGCGAGGGGGATCTACTCCAGCGCTTGGGTGGGGATGTCCACGGCCCTGGTGATGTCGACCTGTCTTTCCCTCTTGGGCTTCTACGTGGTTCGGGGCACCCTCATCCGGGACCTCGACACCCGCGTCTGGCAGCTGCTGGTGGCCACGCCCATGACCCGCCGCACTTACCTGCTGGCGAAGGCCTGCAGCCACCTGCTGGTGCTCGGGCTCGTCGCGCTCGCGGGCCTGGGCGTGGCCTTCGCGGCCCAGATGGTGCGCGGCGAGGACCGGTCCATCCATCTCCTGGAGCTGGTGAAGCCCCTCCTGGTGATCGCGCTGCCGTCCCTGGCCGTGACCGCACTGTTGGCCCTGTGGTTCGACATGGTCCCCTGGCTGCGGCGCACGGCGGGAAACGTCCTTTACTTCTTCATCTGGTCCACCCTCACGTGCGTCTTCCTGCCCTTCCTGCTCCCCGGCGAGAACCCCGGGGCGAGGAACAGCTGGAAGAGCGATCCCGCGGGCCTGGTGCTCTTCGCCCGAGACCTGGACCGTCAGATGGACCCCCTATTGGGGAAGAGGGTGGACACCTTTCAGATCGGCGCCCAGAAGCTGGACCGCCCCCCCGTCCTCCTGCCGTGGATCCGATGGGATGTCCGCTTCGCCGACCTGATGGGGCGGGCCCTCTGGCTGGCGCTGAGCCTGGTGGGCGTTCTCTGCGCCGCCCCCTTCCTGGACCGGTGCGCCGCCCATGCGGGAAGCGCGAAGGAGCGGGTCCGGGATCAGAGCGGCCGCTCCTTGAAATGGCTCTCTGCGGCCCTCGGTCCCCTCCAGCGAAGGCCCTTGGGGATTCTTCTGGCCGCCGAGATCCAGATGGTGCTGCGCCCCCGTAAACGATCCTGGTGGTTGGCCCTGCTGGGCCTGGTGGTCCCCCAGGCCTTCGTGCCCCTGAACGTGGTGGCGCTGCTGGCCCTGGGGGCCTGGACGCTCTCCCTGGACATCTTCGGCCGCGCCATCCTGCGGGAGCGGGACACGGGCACCTCGGCCTTCGTGTTCAGCGCCCCCGGGGCTACCTTTCGGGTGCTCCTGGCCCGGTGGCTGATGCTCTTCACGTTTGCATTCCTGCCCGTCCTGCCGGCCCTCCTGCGCTTTGCCGGAACGCAGCCCCCAGCAGCCGCCGCCCTCTTCGCCGTGGCCCTCTCCATCCCCACCTGGGGCCTGGCCCTGGGGGCCCTCACCCGCAACGCCCGCGGCTTCGAACTGCTGGCCTGCGTCCTCCTCTACGTCAGCATTCAGGGAGTCGCGGCGCTGAACGTGACCGTGGCTCCCCTCTTGACGATGGGATGGCACCTGACTCTTCTGCCCGTGGGGGTCTGCCTCCTGCTCCTCCGCTGGCCTAGCCTGCGGGACGCCTGAAAAGAATGGGTTCATCGTTGAACCCCGGGGGGCGCCCTGCCATTGGGATTCCTGCAAAACCGCTTGAAAAAGCGGACCACGGAGGACACGGAGAGCCGCGGAGAACGCGGAGGGGCGCCGCCACACCAGGGGCCGGGGCCCGCCGGAGGCGGCCGGCGCAAAGCGTCGGAGGATCAAGAGGGAGGGTTCGCGGACTCCAAAAAGGCCGCGCGCCCTCCCCCTTGATCCCTCCCCTGCCCCGACAGGGGGGACGAAATCTTCGGCCTGGATGCTTTTCTTCCGTGTCCTCCGTGAGGCGCGCAGCGAACTCCGTGTTCCGGCTTTTTGTCGGGCCATCCACCCCGCTGATCCACGAAGAACCAAAAAATAGGGCCGCCGGCCGCCTGGAGTTCGCCCGCGTTATGGGAGCAACGTCCATTCCCCGGAGCTGCCATGCCCCTCCTCCCTCGCGCCGAAGCCACCCGCTACGACTTCACCTCCCTCCACGCGGACGTCATGGCCTTCATCGCGGGGCTCTCGGCCAAGGGCGACAGGCGCCTGCACGTCACCTCCTTTGGCGCGAGCCCCGGAGGGCGGGAGCTGCCGTTGCTCGTGCTGTCGGCCCACGGCGTGACGACCCCCGAGGAGGCCCGGGCCCTGGGATTGCCGGTGGTGCTCGTGATCAGCGGCATCCACGCCGGGGAGGTGGAGGGCAAGGAGGGCTGCCTGATGCTGGTCCGGGACCTGCTGGAGGGGAAGGCGGAACTG
>CAYSXG010000022.1:0-13611 GCA_964434895.1 uncultured Solibacteraceae bacterium
GCCTCTTCGACGAGGACGAGACCCTGGCCATCCTCCTGGCCCGCCTCAATTCCCTCGCCCAGGGCTACTCCGCCGTGAGGTGGGAGCTGCTGGAGAACCTGGCGGGCCTCATCCGGCACCGCGTCCTCCCCCGCATTCCCGCCGAGGGCTCCGTGGGCGCCAGCGGGGACCTGACCCCCCTCTCCTACATCGCCGCCTGCCTCATCGGCGAAAGGGAGGTTCTGCACGGCGGGCGGGTCCGCCCGGCGCGGGAGGCCCTGGAGGAAGCTGGGATCCCCGTCCTCCGGCTGGCCCCGAAGGAGGGCCTGGCCGTCATGAACGGAACGGCGGTCATGACGGGCCTGGCCTGCCTGGCCTTCCGGAGGGCCGACTACCTCTTCCGCCTGGGCAGCCGCCTCACGGCCCTGGCGGTGGCGGGCCTCCAGGGCAACCGCGACCACTTCCATCCCCGCCTCTTCGAGATGAAGCCCCACGCGGCCCAGGGGGCCTGCGCGGCCTGGATCCACCGGGACCTCGGGGGACACCCTGAGGCGCCCCCCCAGGTCCGCATCCAGGACCGCTACTCCATCCGCTGCGCCCCCCACGTGCTGGGGGTGCTGGGGGACGCCCTCGCCTGGATCCGCCGCGACCTGGAGAACGAGCTCAACAGCGCCAACGACAATCCCCTCTTCGATGGGGAGGCCCGGCTGCTCATGCACGGGGGCCATTTCTACGGGGGCCACGTGGCCTTCGCCATGGACGCCCTCAAGGTGGCCGTGGCCAACGTGGCGGACCTGATGGACCGGCAGATCGCCCTGCTGGTGGACGCGCGCTTCAACCACGGCCTGCCCCAGAACCTCTCGGGCGCCACCGGTCCGCGAGCGGCCATCAACCACGGCCTGAAGGCCGTGCAGATCGGCGCCAGCGCCTGGTCCGCGGAGGCCCTCAAGCTGACCCTGCCCGCCTCGGTCTTCTCCCGCTCCACGGAGTGCCACAACCAGGACAAGGTGAGCATGGGCACCATCGCCGCCCGGGACGCCCTGCGGGTCCTGGAGCTCACGGAGCAGGTGGCGGCGGCCCTCGCCCTCGCCGCGGCCCAGGCCCTGGAGCTGCGGACCCGGGCCCAGGAGCCGGCCCTGGAGCGGATGTCCGAAGAGGCCTCGGCCTTCCTCCGGGACCTGGGCTCCCTCGTCCCCTTCGTCGAAGAGGACCAGCCCCTGGACGGGGTCCTGCGCCGCCTGGTGGAGGCCGTCCGGGCCCAGCGCTGGAGTCTCTACCCGTGACGCCCTTCCTCAGCGCCGAAGTCCTTCACGAGGTCCCCTTCCACGACGTGGATTCCATGGGGGTGGTCTGGCACGGCCACTACCTGAAGTACCTGGAGATCGCCCGCACCGCCCTGGTGCGGCGCATGGACCTGGACGTCCCCCAAATGGAGGCCCTGGGCTGCCTCTGGCCCGTGGTGGAGTGTCGCCTCAAGTACGTGGGCCCCCTGCGCTACGGACAGCGGGTGAGGGTCCGCGCGGACCTTCTGGAATACGAGCACCGCCTGAAGATCGGCTACCTCATCACGGATCCGGACAGCGGCCGGGTCCTCACCCGGGCCCACACGGTGCAGGTGGCGGTGAACACCCAGACTGGCGAGCTGCTCCTGGACACCCCCGCCCCCCTGGTCCAGCGACTGCGGGAGAGCTTCTCGTGAGGGCGGCCCTGCTCCTGGTCCTGGCCCTTCCGGCCTTCTCCGCCGACGGCGGGCTCCTGGAGGCCCTGGCGGCCCAGATGAAGAACACGCCCCTGCTCCGGGTGGACTTCGTCCAGACCCGCAGCCTGGCGGCCCTGTCCAAGCCCCTGCGCGCCTCCGGAGGCATGGTCCTGTCCCGGGACTCCGGCCTCCTCTGGCAGCTCCGGAAGCCCCTGGCCCTGACCTACGTGGTGGGCCCCAAGGGCGTGCTGGAAGTGGGCCCGGACGGCAAACGCCGGACCCGGTCCGCCCAGGAGGTCCCCGCGGTGGCCCAGATGGCCAAGGTCTTCCAGTCCCTGCTCCAGGGGCGCTGGAACGTCCTGGAAGAGCATTTCGTGATCACGGCCACGGGGAGGCCCGAGCGTTGGGACATCGTCCTCGCCCCCCGGGCCCAGGCCGCCGCCTTCCTCAAGTCCATCCGCGTCTCCGGGGGCCGCTTCATCGACGCGGTCCGCTTGGAGGAGGCCTCCGGGGACCGCATGGACCTGGCCTTCGAAAACCCCCGCCTGGGCCCCCCCCTCACGGAGGCCGAGTCCCGCCTCCTGGCCTTCGAGTAGGCCCCGGTGCGGGCGCGAGGGTGGCTCTGGCTCCTCCTGCTGGCCGTGTGCGCGGGCGTCGGCCTGCGCCAGCTCCGGAGGGGCGGGGCCATCCAGACCGACCTGCTGGCCATGCTGCCGGACACCGAAAAAAGCCCCCTGGCGGAGCAGGCCATCCGGCAATTGAGCCGCGCCACCGGGGACCGGGCGGTCTTCCTCGTGGGAGGGGCCGACGGCCCCCGGGCCCTCCAAGCCGCGAGCCGCTTCCAGAAGGCCCTGGAGGCCACCGGGGCCTTCCCGGAGGTCCAGGGCCGCCTCCCCCCCCTGGACCCCGGCGCCCTGGCCCGCTTCTACCTGCCCCACCGCTTCCGCCTCCCCCCCCCGCCGGGCCTGGGATCCCCCGACGGGGATCCCGCCGGGGCGGTGGAGACCCTGGTCCAGTCCCGGCTGGCCTCCCCCTTCGGGGCCCTGCCGGGCCTGGGGCCCGCCGAGGATCCCCTGGGCCACGTGGACCGCTTCCTATCGGCCCTGCCCCTGGCCACTTCCCGCTTCGAGCCCATGGACGGCTGGCTGGGAATCCGGGCCCCGGAGGGCCCCTACCTCCTGGTGACGGCGGGGCTGCGGGGCTCGGCCTTCCTGCCCGAGGTCCAGGCCGGCGGCATGGCCGCGGTGGAAGGGGCCGAGCGGGAGCTGCGGCGGACGGACCCAGAGGCGCGGATCCTTCGCACGGGGGCCCTCTTCTACGCCTCCGACGCGCGCCGCAGGGCCGAGTGGGAGACGGGCTTCATCAGCTGGAGCTCCCTGGCCTGCATCGTGGCCATGGGCCTGCTGGTCTTCCGCTCCCCGCGCCACCTGCTGCTGGTGCTGGCCTGCCTGGCGGCGGGCCTGGTGGTGGCCACCGCCGCCTGCTTCCTGCTCTTCGGCCAGCTCTACCTGCTCACCCTGGTGTGCGGCTCCAGCCTCCTGGGCGTGGCCGTGGACTACGCATTCCTCTACTTCGCCCACCACCTGGGCGCCGGCGAGGCCTGGGAGCCCCGGGGCACCCTCCGGCGGCTGCTGCCCCCCCTTTTGCTGGGCTTCGTCACCACCCTCCTGGGCTACGCCGCCCTGATGGCGGCCCCCTTCCCGGGCCTGCGGCAGATCGCGGTGTTCTCCGTGGTGGGGCTCGCCGCCTCCTTCCTCACGGTGCTCCTCCTGCTCCCGGACTTCCTGGGGAGGCCCCTTCCCAGGCCCCGCTGGTTCGGATCCCTGGCGGAGGGCCTGGCCCGCGGCCTCGCCCTGTTCCAGAGGCCCGCGGCCCGCGCGGGCATGGTCCTGGCCGCGGGGGCGGCCCTGGCGGCCCTGCCGGCCCTGCGCGTCGACGACGACGTGCGGGGACTCATCCAACCCGCCCCCTCCCTGCTGGCCCAGGAGGCCCGGATCCGCGAACTGACGGGCCTTTCCCGCTCCAGCCGCTTCTTCCTCGTGGAGGGGGAGAGCGAGGCCCAGGTGCTGGAACGGGAGGAGGCCCTGAGGGCGCGCCTGGAACCCCACCTGAAGCGGGACGGACTGGAAGGGGTCCAGGGGGTCTCGGCCTTCGTGCCCTCCCCCCGCAGCCAGGCCGCGTCCCTCCGGGCCCACCGCCTCCTGGCCCCGGCCCTGGGCCGGGCCATGGGGAAGGCGGGCTTCCGTCCCGAGGCGATCTCCGGGTTGGGCAGGGACCTGGAGGCCCCTCCCTTGGGGGTCGAGGCCTGGCTTCGGGCCCCCTTTTCGGCCCCCTTCCGCATGCTCTGGCTGGGCGCGACGCCCCAGGGCCGCGGCTCCATCCTGCTGCCCCTGGGGGATCCCTCCCCGGAGCTGCTGCAGGAGGCGGCCCGAGACCTCCCCGGAGTCCACGTGGTGGACAAGGCCCGCAGCGTCTCCGCCCTGCTCGGGCACTACCGCCGCCTGGCCTTGGGGGCCCTGGGGGGGGCCGTGCTGCTGGTGGGGCTGCTCCTCGGGGCCTGGTACGGGCCCGGGCGGGGCGCGGCCCTCCTGGCCCCGGCCCTCTTCGGCATGGCGGCGGCCCCGGCGGCCCTGGCGGCGGCGGGCCTGCCCCTCACCCTCTTCGGCGCCCTGGGCCTCATCCTCGTGCTGGGCATGGGTGTGGACTACGCGGTGTTCGTCTTCGAGGGGGGCCCTTCGGATCCCTCCGCCCTCCTGGGCGTCCTGCTGGCCAGCTTCGCCACCCTCTGCTCCTTCGGGCTGCTGGCCTTCAGCAGCACCCCGGCCCTCCGGGGCTTCGGCCTCACCCTGGCCTTCGGGGTCCTGGGCTCGGTCCTCCTGGCCCCCCTGGCCCTGCGGGAGCCCGCGTGAAGGCCCTCCTTGCCCTGTCCTTGGCCTTACTCCTGGGGGGCTGCCGTCCCCTCGAGCCGGGCTCCACCCTCCTGGCCCCCCGCACCGCCTTCCACCTCCGGCCTCCGGCCGAGGGGCCCCGGATCTTCGAAACCCAGGAGGTGGTCTTCGAACTCCCCGACGGCCGCACCGAAACCCTCCTCACCACGGTAGAGAATGGCCCGGAGGCCCTCAGCGTGGTGGCCTCGACCCCCCTGGGCCAAACCCTCTTCGTGATCCGAATGGAGGGGGATTCCCCGAAGGTGGACGCCCGGATCCCCCTGCCTCAGGGCCTGGACCCCCTCCTGGTGCCGGCCCTGATCCAGTTCTCCCGGTGGCCCCTGGCCTCGGTGCGCAAGGGACTCGGCCCTGGGGTGGAGGTGCGGGAGGAAGGCACGGAGCGGTGGCTGGTCCGGGGGGGGCGGGTGCTGTGGCGGCAGCGCCGGGACCCGGAGGGCCTGAGCCTGGAGAACCCTGCCCTGCGGATCCGGGCCCGCATCCGCATCCTGGAGGGATGAGCATGACGGCGGCCTCCCCCACCTTCCTTTCGGCCCTGGGACTGGTCAACGCCCTCGGGCGGGGCAAGGCCCAGGTGAGCCGGGGCCTCTTCCGCGGGGAGACCTCCGGCCTGGTGCTGGAGGAGGGCTGGCTACCCTCGGGCCCCTGCCGGGTCGGCCGCGTGGCCGGGGAGTTGCCGGCCCCGTCCCCTGCCTTCGCTCGGGACGATTCCCGGGCCACGCGCCTGCTGCTGATGGCCCTGGAGGAGATCCGGGGCGAAGTGGAGAAGGCCCGAAACCGCTACGGGAGCCACCGCGTGGGGGTGGTGCTGGGGACCAGCACCTCGGGCATCGAGGCGGCGGAGCGGGCCGTGGCCTACCGCACCGCACACCGGGCCTTCCCCCCGGACTTCCACTACCGCCAGCAGGAGATCGGCCGGATGGCCCCCTTCCTGGCGGAATACCTGGACCTGTGGGGCCCCGCCCTGACGGTGTCCACGGCCTGCACCTCCAGCGGCCGGGCCCTGGCCAGCGCCCGGCACCTGCTGCGGATGGGTCTTTGCGACGCGGTGATCGCCGGAGGCGCGGATTCCCTCTGCCGCCTGACCCTCGGGGGCTTCACCGCCCTGGAGGCCACCACGCCGGAACTCTGCAACCCCATGAGCCGGAACCGGCGCGGCATCAACATCGGGGAGGGGGCGGCCCTCTTCCTGCTGGGACGGGAACCTTCGGAGGTGGCCCTGTTGGGGGTGGGGGAGTCCAGCGACGCCCACCACATCTCCGCCCCGGATCCCACGGGGGAGGGGGCGGAGCGGGCCATCCGCATGGCCCTGGCCGAGGCCGGCCTGGGCCCCGATGGGATCGGGTACCTGAACCTCCACGCCACGGCCACCCCCAAGAACGACGAGATGGAAAGCCGCGCCGTGGCCCGGGTCTTTCCCCAGGGCCTCCCCTGCGGGGGAACCAAGCCCCTGACGGGCCACACCCTGGGGGCCGCCGCGGCCACGGAGCTGGCCTTCTGCTGGCTGGCCCTGCGGCCGGAATGGAACCCCGAGGGCCTGCTGCCCCCCCATCGCTGGGACGGCGAGGCCGATCCCGACCTCCCGACCCTGGACCTGGTCCGGGAGGGCCGTCGGCTCGGGGCTTCCCGGACCTGCCTTTCCAACGCCTTCGCCTTCGGCGGGAACAACCTCAGCCTCCTGGTGGGGTGCCCCGATGCCTGAGGCCCTGCCCCCACTCGAAAACCTGGTACCCCACCGCCCCCCCCTCCTGCTCCTCGACGAGGTGCTGGCCTGGGACCCCGAGGGCTGCGCCGCCACGGCCCGCGTGGACCCGGGGGCCTGGTACGCGGCCCCCGACGGGTCCATGCCCGCCTGGTTCGGCATCGAGCTCATGGCCCAGACCATCTCTGCCTACAGCGGGGGACGCCGGGCGGGCACGGGCGCCCCGCCGCGCCTGGGCTACCTCCTGGGGACCCGGTCCTACCGCTGCGCCCTCCCGGCCTTTCCTCCCGGGGAGCGGCTGGAGATCCAGGTCCGCGTGCACTACCAGGACGAATCGGGACTGAGCGCCTTCGCCTGCGAAATCCGGCGAAGCGGGGAACCCGTGGCCGATGCTATTCTTAAGGTTTTTGAAGAAGCATGAACCCACCTCACCCTGATTCCCTTCGCCGCATCCTGGTCACGGGGGGGAGCGGCCGCATCGGCGGGGCCATCTCCCGGGAGCTGGCCCGCCAGGGCTTCCACGTCACCATCCACGGCCGCAGCCGGGTCCAGGAGGCCGAGGCCGTCCGGGAGGCCATCCTCGCCTCGGGGGGCCAGGCCGACGTGCTGGCCTTCGATGTCACGGACCGGGCCTCCGCCCGCCGCCTCCTGGAAGCGCAGGTGGAGGCCCACGGCCCCTACTACGGCATCGTCTGCAACGCCGGCATCACCCGCGACGCGGCCTTTCCCGCCCTCGAAGAGGAGCAGTGGGACCTCGTCGTGGACACCGCCCTCGACGGCTTCTTCAACGTCGTCCACCCCCTGGTGATGCCCATGGTCCGGGCCCGGAAGGGAGGGCGCATCGTCTGCATCGCCTCTGTCTCCGGCGTGATCGGCAATCGCGGCCAGGTCAACTACAGCGCCGCCAAGGCCGGTCTCATCGGTGCCGCCAAGGCCCTGGCGGCGGAGCTGGCCAGCCGGGGCATCACCGTGAACAGCGTGGCCCCGGGCCTCATCGATTCCGAAATGCTGGACGGCCTGGCCCTCGAGCAGGCCCTCAGGTCCGTCCCCATGGACCGGGTGGGCCGTCCGGAGGAGGTGGCCGCCCTGGTGGCCTTCCTTTGTTCGGACGCCGCGGGCTACATCACGCGCCAGGTCATCGGCGTGAACGGGGGCCTGGTTTGACGCGGCGAGTGGTGGTCACCGGCATGGGGGGAATCACCTCCCTGGGGGACGCCTGGGGGAGCGTCGAGGAGGCCCTCCGTTCCGGACGCAGCGGCGTGCGGAGGATGGACGAATGGGAGGCCTGCACGGACCTCCAGACCCGTCTCGGGGCCCCCGTGGACGCCTTCGAGACGCCCGCCCACTATCCCCGCAAGCTCGTGCGATCCATGGGCCGGGTGGCCCTCTTCGGCGTCCGCGCCACGGAGCTGGCCCTTCGGGACGCGGGCCTGGAGGAGGACCCCGTTCTCAAGGGGGGCGGCGCCGGCGTGGCCTACGGCTCCTCCTACGGCAGCCTGGAGCCCATGCTGGCCCTGGGGAAGGGCATGGCCCAGGGCAAGTACACGGGCCTCAGCGCCACGGGCTACATTCAGGCCATGAGTCACACGGCCGCCGTGAACATCGGGCTCTTCTTCGGCCTCCAGGGGCGGATGATCCCCACCAGCAGCGCCTGCACCTCCAGCAGCCAGGCCATCGGCTACGCCTTCGAGGCCATCCGCTTCGGCAAGCAGGACCTGATGATCGCCGGGGGCTCGGACGAGTTGACCTTCTGCAGCGCCGCGGTCTTCGACACCCTCTACGCCACGAGCCTGCGGAACGAGGCCCCGGGTACGACGCCCCAGCCCTTCGACCGCCATCGGGACGGCCTGGTGCTGGGCGAGGGGGGCTGCACCCTGATCCTGGAGGAGCGGGAGCGCGCCCTGGCACGGGGGGCCAGGATCTATGCGGAGATCCTCGGGTTCGGCACCAATTCCGACGGGGCCCACGTGACCCAGCCCCAGGCGGACACCATCGCCGAGACCCTCCGCCTGGCCCTCCGGGATGCGGGGCTGGACCCCGGCTCCATCGGCTGGGTCAACGCCCACGGCACGGCCACCGAGCACGGCGACATCGCCGAGACCCAGGCCACCCGCCAGGTCTTCCAGCGCGAGGTCCCCATCAGCTCCTTGAAGAGCTACTTCGGCCACACCCTCGGCGCCTGCGGCTCCCTCGAGGCCTGGCTGGGCATCGAAATGACCCGCCGGGGCTGGGCGGCCCCGACCCTGAACCTGGCGGACCCGGACCCCCGTTGCGGGGAGCTGGACTACATCCGGGACCAGGTCCGGCCGGTGGGATCGGATATTTTCATGAGCAACAACTTTGCCTTCGGCGGCGTGAACACGTCCCTGATCTTCCAGTGCATCCGTTGAGCCAGGAGTGATATGAACCCCCGTCGCGCCCTCTCCGCCCTGTTCCTCCCCGCCCTCGTCCTGGCGGGCCCCGCGGCCTGGTCCGCCCAGCGCAGCGTCCCCCTCGTGAACTACGAAAAGCAGACCTGGCTGCGGGGGGACGGCAAGGCCCTGAGCCTGGAGGCGATCCGATCCGCCATCATCCGCGGCGGGGCCCACCGGGGCTGGAACGCCCAGCCCGCCGGCGAGGGCGCGCTCCTTCTGGACATCGAGGTGCGGGAACACAAGGCGACGGTGGAGGTGAGCTTCACCGCCTCCGAGTTCTCCATCCGCTACAAGGACAGCACCAAGCTGGGCTACGAGAAGAAGGGCTCCGAGGAGCTCATCCACCCCAACTACAACCGGTGGGTCGACTACCTGCGCAAGGACATCAAGTCCGAACTGGTGGCCAACTAGCACCATGGACACCTCCCTCCCCTTCGGGCCCTACGTCCCCGAAACCCGCTTCGGGATTTGGTTTCTGGCCCCGGGTGTCTGGAAGACCCACGTCCTGGAGCGGGCCCTCAAGGACCTGGAGCGCCTGATCCCGGAGCGGCGGGCCTCCTACCCCGTGGTGGCGGACGTGGGCTGCGGATGGGGCTACTCCCTCCCGAAGCTGAGGGACCGCTTCGCCCCCGAACGCCTCATCGCCCTGGACATCGATCCCGCCATGCTCGAGCTCTCCCGGAAGGAGGCGGAAGGCGCCGGCGTGCGGGCCGAATTCATCCTCGGCAGCAGCTCCCGGCTGGGTCTTCCGGACGCCTCCGCGGACCTCCTCTTCTTCCACCAGACCTTCCATCACCTGGTGGACCAGGAGGAGGCCATCCAGGAGTTCTTCCGGGTGCTCCGGCCCGGGGGGCTGCTGCTCTTCGCGGAGTCCACCCGGCGCTACATCCATTCCTGGATGATCCGCACCCTCTTCCGCCACCCCATGGAGGTGCAGAAGAGCGCGCCGGAGTACCTGGAGCTGATCCGGAGCGCGGGCTTCCACGTGGCCCCCGCCTCCGTCTCCTACCCCTACCTGTGGTGGAGCCGGGAGGACCTCGGCATCGCCGAGCGGTGGTTCCGCATCCAGCCCCCGACGGAGCGGGAGGAGACCCTGGTGAACCTCGTGGCCATCAGGCCGGCCTTCCCCGCCTGAGCCCCGCCCCCTCCGCCGGGGCCCGGTCCTCCGCCCCCCTTCGGCGGAGCGCCTCGGCCCGCAGGATCCAGTTCTCCAGGGGCTCCAGCTCCAGGCCCGCCCAAAGGCGCCGCAGCCGGGCCCCGAGCCCCCTGAGACCCGCCCCATGGGCGAAGCGATGGCCCCGGCTGGCCCCGGCCAGGGGGGGCTGGCCCTCGTCCAGCTCCCAGGGGTGGAGGACCAGAGGATTCCCGCCATCCCGGGTCGCCTGGGCCTCGAGATGGGCCCGGAGCAAGGGACTGGGCAGCAGGCGTTGGGCCCATCCCCAGGCGGGAATGCTCAGGGGGCCCAGCCCCAGCACCGCCGGGGGCAGCTCCCAGACCCCGTTGGGCAGACGATGGGCCTGGCGGGGCAGGGCCGGATCCCCCAGCACCCGGAGGGGGACGCGGCTGGAATCGAAGGAGAAGCCCACCTCGGGCAGATGCATCCAATAGGCGGAGGCGGAGCCCCTCAGGCTCCACTCCGGGGCCCGGTAGCCCAGGACCTCCTGTCCCGAAACGTCCTCCAGCAGCGCCTTGCCGGCCGCCAGGTTGTTCCGGAAGGTCGCGGCGTCCATGGAGAAGGCCCGGGCGTGGGTCAGGCCGTGGAGGCCGATGCGGTGCCCCCGGGCCGCGATGGCGCGCACCAGCTCCGGATGCCGGCGGGCCTGGTCCCCGAGGCAGAACCAGGTCCCGGTGGCCCCCAGGTCCTCGCAGAGCTGGAGGGCCAATTCCGTCGCCCTCGGAAGCCGGTCCTCGTAGTGGTCCAGGGCCTCGGGACCATCGAAGGGGGGACAGCAGAGCTGGAACCAGTCCTCCCAATCGAAGGACAGGGGCAGCGGAAAGCGGGGCGGAGGGGAGGACGGCACGCGGCTCTTTCGGGAGGGAGGCACCCTCCCGACCGAATTCTCCCGCGAATTCGCGACGCCGTCACGGGAAGGCGCGCAGCCGCCCTAGCAGGTCTGGGGGTTGGAGGTCGTGATGGGGCCGAGGACCGCGAGGTTGTCCAGGCTTTCGCCCTCCAAGGGGGCCTGGGCTCCCTGGAAGGGGGGAAGCACCTGCACGTGGCTATCGTTCCGCTCCACGAACTGGATCATGTGCTCGTCCGGAAAGGCCCTCCCGGCGATCTCTTCCAGGACCCCCCGGGAATCCTGCACGCACCGGAGGCGGAAATTCGCGTCCACCGCCGCCCGGCGATGGACTTCGCGCACGGCGTCCGCCCAAGACATGGTGCTCTCCATTTTTCCCTCCTGAAGGACGTGGACCGGATTCCAGCCAGTTTGCCGGGGACGGGGCCCGGCGCAACGCTTTTCCTCAGCTCTGGGCCCGCGCCGCCACGCCCTTGAAGCCCGCGGCTCGGGCCTCCTCCCGGAGCCGCGCCAGGGCCCGGCGGGCCTGGGGGGCCCCCGCCCAGGCCTCGGCCTGGGTCAACAGGAGGCGCGCCTCGAGGGCCTCCAGACCCCGAAACCCCGGGGCCCGAACCAGGATCCGGCGGGCGGATTCCGCGGCTCGAAGGGCCTCGGGCCGCCGTCCGCTTTGGGCCAACAGCAGGGCCTTGAGGGCCCCCGCCCGAAGCCGGTAGGCGATGGCTTCGGAGCCTCCGGCCACCCGCTCCGCCTCGGCGAGAAGGACCCGGGCCTCGGCGGGATTCCCGAGGCGGATGCAGGCCTCGGTCGCCGCCAGGCGGGCCAGGCCCCCCAGGGTGCTGGGGCCGCAGGGTTCCGCCTCCTGGATGCACTGGCGGGCCGAATCCAGTGCCTCCTGGGCTTCGCCGACGGCCAGACGGGCCCGGCTCAGCCCCAGCAGCGCCTCGGAGGCCGCCCATCGGGCCTGGCGGAGCCGCGCCTGGGAAAGGGCCTCCTGGAAGCATTGGGTCGCGGCGGCGGCCCTCCCCTCCGCCAGCTCCAGGTAGCCCGACGAGACCCGGGCCTCCGGCACCAGGATGCCCCGCTCCTGCTGCACCTTGGGCCCTACCTCCTCCAGCAGGGTCCGCGCGCGCTCCAGCTCCCCGCGCTCGAGGTGCACCTTCGCCTGCAGGTGGTCCAGTTCCAGCCCGTGCTGGGCGTCCCCTGCGGCGCGATAGACCTCCCGGGCCTCCCGCACGTAGGGCTCCGCCTTTTCGGGATGCCCGGATTCCAAGGCGGCCTGGGCCAGGGCAGTACGCATCACCACCGTGCGGGGACGGATGGATCGGCCGTAGCCCGCGGCCAGGGAGGCCTCCCCCCCTTCCAGGACCGAGGCCAGGCGCCCCCTCAGCACCTCCACCAGGAAGCCCTGCTCCCGGGCCTGGAGCTCGCGACGCTCGTTGCCCATCCTGCGCCAGAGCACCTCGCCGTCCTGGGCCATCCGGAGGCAGGCCGGCAGATCCCCGCCTTCATAGGCCTGCACCGCCGCGTAGGCCAGGGCCCGGCCCTCCAGGGCGGGGTCCCCGATCTCCTTGGCCAGGGCCCTGGCCCGCTCGAAGACTCGACTCGCCTCCAGGAGCTCCCCCTCCTCCGTGAGGGCGTGGCCCCGCCGGAGCAGCAGCTGGACCAGCAGGGAGCGGTAGCCCAGCCGTTCGGCCAGCGGGATGCAGAGCTCCGCCATCCTGCGGGTCTCCGAGGACCGGCCCTGGGCCCAGGCGGCCTCCGCCCGGGCGAGGCCCACCCGGAGGCCCGTGAGATCCCGGGGGGGCCAGGGGGCCCGGATCCGCCCCAGCACGCCCAGAGCCTGGGCCCCATCGTTGGCCTGGACGTAGGCGCCGGCCAGGGCCAGGGCCGCCTCCGGCTCCTCGGGGTGGAGGCCGTGCAGGGCCGTGTAGCTCTGGAGGGCCTGGGCCTGGTCCCCCAGCACCTGCTGGCAGCGGGCCTGGATCCAGAGCCGGGCTTCGGGGGGAAGCCCCACGGAGGCCCTCAGGGCCTCGGCGGCGGCGGCGCGGGCCTCGGCCCAGGCCCCCCGCTCCTGCTGGGCCTGGGCCAGGGCCCCCCACCCGAAGGGAAAGGAAGGCTCCCGATCCAGGGCCCGGCGAAGAAGGGGGACGGCCGCCAGGCATTCGCCCGCACGAAGGTGCCCCAGAGCCTCTGCGTAGGCCCGAGCGGCCTCGGGGTCCCGGGGCAGGCCCGGCGCCGGGTCGGAGGGGCTCCTCGAAGCCCTGGGGTCCAGGCGCTCCCCCACCTGGTCCCCGATCCGATGGACGACCCGGAGCCACTCCTCCGAGGGGCCCTCCTCCTTCACCGCGCGCAGCACCTCCCCGCTCTTGGCGTCCACGAGCTGGAGGTCCACCCGCACCCGGCCCTCCTCCGCGCTGTCCAGGAAGCTCCCGGTGACCAGGAAGTCCGCGCCGAGGCGCTCGCCGAGGCGACGGATCAGGGGCCCTCCCGGAAGGGCCGGGTCCCCCAATCCGAAGTCCGCCCAGGCCCGGGCCACCTCCTCCCCGGGCACCAGACGCAATCCCTCGTCCAACGCCAATTCCGTACCCAGCATTTCCGCGAGGGCCGTGCCCCGCCAGGCGGAGGCGCCGGGGCCCAGGTTGCGCAGTCCCAGCACCGCGATGGAGGGGCGCCCCCGGCGAAAGCCCAGGGCCCCGGGCCAGGCGGAGCCGCCGGCCACGGCCCGGACCGCCAGGCCCCCGGCGATGAAGAGGCAGACGGAGGCCAGGGCCACCCTGAGCCTTCGGAGCCGGGGCCGGGCGGGGCCGGCCACCGCGGGGGCCAGCACCGCCCGAAATTCGGCGGCGTCGGC
>CAYSXG010000023.1:0-13575 GCA_964434895.1 uncultured Solibacteraceae bacterium
GGCGGCCGCGGCGATCCGCGAATACGCGCTCTCGCTGCCCGAGGCGACCGAGGATTTTCCCTGGGGCGAGCGCGTCGCCAAGGTCAAGGGAAAGGTCTTCGTCTTCCTGGGAGCGGATCCGGTGAAGGACTCGCCGATGAGCCTCAGCGTCAAGCTGCCAGAGTCGAGCGAGGAGGCGCTGACGCCCCGGTTCCCGAAGCCCACCCGCCTCCGCCCCGGGAAAAGAACGCCTTGGAGATCTCGGAAACTCCGACGGAGAAGGGTCCTCCCCCGGCCTCCCCCATGCCCTTTCGGGACGGGCATCCCTACCTCTTCTTCCTCCTGCTGAACCTCCCCATTTCCACGGTGCTGGGGTGGTTCGTGGCGGAGCGGGAGAGCGTGGAGTCCGCCCAGGCGGAGCTGGAGGCCCAGACCCGCCACGCCCAAAGCCGGGCCCTCCAGGCCCAGCTCACCCCCCACGCCCTCTTCAACGCCCTGAGCGGCCTCACGGAACTGGTGCACGAGGACGCGGACGCCGCCGAGGAGGCCCTGCTGGGCCTTTCGGACCTCATGCGCCGCCTCATGCGCCATGGGGGGCGCAGCGCCGCCCCCCTGCGGGAGGAGCGGGAGCTCATCCGGGCCTACCTCACCATCGAGCAGATCCGCCTGGGCCCCCGCCTGCGCATCCACTGGGACTGGCCGGAATGGGCCGACACCCTGGAGCTCCCCCCCCTCCTGCTCCAGCCCCTGGTGGAAAACGCCATCAAGCACGGGATCGCGCCCCACCCCGAGGGCGGGGAACTGAAGGTGCAGGCCCTTCGGGAGGGGGCCTACCTGGTGCTGCGGGTGGGGAATACGGGCCTGCCCATGAAGGCGCGTGCCGAGCGGACGGGGGGGCTGGGGCTGGGGAGCCTGCGGGAGCGGCTGCGGCTCATGCGGGAGCTCCAGGGCCGCCTCCTGATCCGTTCCCGGGAGGATTGGACCCTTGTGGAGGTGAGGTTCCCGGCTAGCCTTTTCGAATGATCTCCCCCCTTCGCGTGGCCATCGCCGAAGACGAGCCCATGAACCTCAAGCGGCTGGCTCGGATGCTGGCGGACTGCGGCTGCGGGGTGGTGGCCACCTTCGGGAACGGCCTGGAGGTGGAGGACTGGATGGCCGGCGGCCCGGAGGTGGACGCCCTCTTCCTGGATATCCAGATGCCGGGTCTGGACGGCCTGAGCCTGCGGGCCTCCCTTTCCCCCAAGATCCCGGTGGTCTTCGTATCCGCCCACGCGGACCTGGCGGTGCAGGCCTTCGACCTGGAGGCCGTGGACTACCTCCTGAAACCCGTCACTACGGAGCGCCTGGCCAAGGCCCTCCAGCGGGTGAGGCGGGCCCTGGGCCAGGACCTGGAGGAGGATCCGGCCCGCCGCCCCGGCGGCACCCGCTACCCCATCGTGGCGGGGGAGGGGGTCCTGCTCCTGGACCTCCTCAAGACCACCCATTTCGAGGTGGAGGATCAGGTGGTGTGGGCCTTCGCCGGGGAAAAATTCCGCACCCGCTGGCGCACCTTGGGGGAGGTGGAGGCGGCCTTCCCCGACGCGGGCCTGCTTCGCATTCATCGGCATCTTCTGATCCGGCCCGAGGCGGTGCTGGGCCTTCGCTCCTCCGGGGGAGGGGCGAGGGTGATGGTCCGCATGGCCGGGGGCCTGGAGCTGGAGGCCAGCCGAGGGGCCACCCCCAAACTCAAGGCGCGGCTGGGCCTCGAGTAGGGGTTTAAAACAAGGCTGGGCATGGAGTTAGCCCCCCGTCGGGGGAGCCCGGGGCCTTTGTAACAAAAGGTTTCCTTGTCGAATCCTTCCTGTTTTGAAATCCTCGAGGATTCGAACCTTTCCACCGTCCCAGGTTTTCGGCGGTGCGCCCTAAAACTAGGAGTAGTTGATGAACAAGCGATCTCTTGTAGCGATGGGCCTGAGCGCTCTGGCCTGCAGCGTGGTGGCCCACGCCCAGGTGAGCCAGACCACCGGCGCGGTCCAGGGCACGGTGAAGACGAAGTCCACGGATCCCGTGAAGGGCGCTACCCTGCTGCTCCACAGCCCCGAAACCGGCCTCACCAAGACCGCCGTCACGGATGCCAACGGCAACTACCATTTCCCCTACCTTCCTGTGGGCGCCTATGAGCTGACCGCCTCCGCCCCGGGCCTGCGGACGGGCAAGGACGGCGCCGTGCGCGTCACCCTGGGCCAGACCACGGTGCAGAACTTCAACCTCGCCTCCGCCGAGGCCACCGCCACGGTGGAAGTCGTGGCCACCACCTCCACGGTGGATAGCGCCCAGGTGAGCAACGTGTCCACCGTCGGGGAGGACATGGTGCAGGCCGTGCCCCTCAACGGCCGCAACTTCACCGATCTGGTGCTGCTGACCCCCGGCGCTGCCCCCAACGCCCAGGGCTTCCGTACCTCCGTGGAAGGGGCCCGCGGCGTGGGCAACAGCCTCCAGATCGACGGTGCCTCCTTCAACTCCAAGTTCGTCACCGAGCAGCGCGGCGGCACCCGCATTCCCTTCACCTTCGGCCTGGACACCATCAAGGAGCTGCAGGTCGTCACCAACGGCTACGACGCCCAGTACGGCAACTACACCGGCGCCCTCATCAACGCCATCACCAAGGGCGGCACCAACGAGGTCACCATGTCCGGCATGGTGCTGACCCGCCCCGAGAGCATGGTGGCCGACGTGAAGGCCGTGCCCTACGACCCCAGCGGCAAGTACAACACCCCGCTGGTCCAGCACCGCAACTTCAGCCAGCTCCAGGGGGCCTTCAACATCGGCGGCCCCATCATCAAGGACAAGCTCTTCTACTACGTGGGCGTGGAGACCTTCCACTACAAGCAGGACTCCACCCCCTCCATGGTGTACCTGCCGAATAACAGCGACCCCAACTACAAGAAGACCGGCAACGAGCAGAGCTACTACGACACCTTCATCGCCGGCCTCGGCTCTCGCCTTATCGTGAATCCCAACGGCGCCACCTTGGCCCAGGAATCCTCCCAGCCTTGGACCAACGACATCAAGCACAGCACCGTTTTCGCCCGCGTGGACTGGACCATCAACCCCGACCAGCTCTTCTACGTCCGCCTGAATTCCCAGAACCTGGTGGGCGCGAACAACATCAACTCCCAGAGCCGGGTCTCCACCCGCGGTGCCTCCAACAACAGCGAGGTGGACAGCCGCAGCTTCTCCCTGGTGGCCCAGCTCAACTCCACCCTGACCACCAACCTGCTGAACGAGGCGCGCTTCCAGTATTCCTCCGAAAAGCGCCCCACCCATCCCAATAGCACCATCAGCTCCGAGATCGGCATCGGCGGCGTGTTCTACGGCCAGAACAGCCTGGATCCCCGCTTCACCAACGAGAAGGTGAAGCAGTTCCTGGACGACCTCACCTGGATCCAGGGGGACTGGACCCTGAAGGCCGGCGTGGACGCCCAGTGGATCAACATGGAGAACCGCTTCCTCCAGAACGGGAACGGCAGCTGGTCCTTCCCCACCTACGACGCGGCCAACGTCTGGGCCCTGGGCTCCGCCGGCAACTTCAAGACCATGCTCACCAACGGCAGCTCCATCTTCTACAACCAGAACTACTCCCCCCTGGACGGCGTGCTGGTCTTCAACGCCCGGATGCTGGCGGGCTACGTGAACGCGCAGTACGGCGGCTTCTTCAATCGCCGCCTCCTCCTCAACGTCGGCCTGCGCCACGTCCGGGAGAACTGGGACCGCAATCCCAACCCCAATTCCAAGCTCGCGGGGCTGGACGCCTGGCCGGACAGCTACGTGACCGATCCCCGCTTCGGCTTCAGCCTGGACCTCTTCGGCAACGCCAAGACGGTGATCCGCGGCGGCTACGGCCAGTTCACCCAGGGCAACCCCGGCCAGAACGTGTCCGGGGTCATCATGAACAACGGCATCAACGTCCAGGCCTATTCCACCTCCGTGAACGGCGGCAGCAACGCCGCGACCATTGCGGCCTTCCAGACGGGGGCCTTCTCCGCGGCCCAGCGCATCCAGAACAACTCCCTGGTGCCCCTGGATTCCGCCACCCTCCTGAGCACCCTCTCGGGCACCCAGGTGGTGGACGTGGTGGACCCCGAGGCCAAGATGCCCCAGGCCCGGCGCGCCTCCCTGGGCCTGGAGCAGGACCTGGGCAACGGCTACAAGGTGGGGATCACCGGCAAGTACGCCCAGTTCCGCAACCTCCAGTACGCCGTCGATATCAACATGCGCCAGATGAACACCTGGAACGAGCTGCTCCAGACCGGCACCGTGGACCCCAACGCGGGCTTCTACAACGACGGCTTCTCCGGCCCCCTGAACCACTTCAGCCGGGCCACCGCCAATCGTCCCAACATGGCCATCGTGCGGGGGCGGGCCCTTGATCTGAGGGGCTTCAGCGACGTCTTCCTGGCCAAGACCGACGGCAAGGGCACCTACAAGGCCCTGGTCCTGGAGGGCTCCCGCCAGAGCGCCGAAGGCTTCGGCTTCCGGGCCGCCCTCACCTTCGCCCACGCCGAGGACACCAATTCCAACGAGGTGTCCACCTTCACCAGCACCTCTTCCAACGCCCTGGCCCTCAACCCCGCGGATCCCACGGCCACGGCCCCCAGCGACAACGACATCCACTTCCGCGGCGTCCTGGCGGTCTATTCCCCCCTGATGTACGGCTTCCGGGTCTCCGGCGTGGCCACCTACGCCACGGGCCTGCCCTACACGGCCACCAACGGCTGGGACGAGAATGGCGACGGGGGTTCCAGCAACGATCCCGCGGACGGCTTCGGCGGCCGCAACGGCCAGCGCCAGCCGGCCCGAAAGACCTTCGATCTGCGGGTCTCCCGCACCTTCAGGCTCCGCGGGAAGCTGCAGCTCGAGGGCATCATCGACGTCTACAACGTCTTCAACTGGGCCAACTGGTCCGTGGGCTCCGGCGCCAACAACTACTTCGGCACCCAGGCCCTCACCCACACCAAGCAGCCGGACAACACCTTCCTGGTTTCCCCGAATCCCACCTTCGGATCCCTGGTGGTTCCCGACAACAAGACCCGCGAGGTGCAGTTCACCCTCAAGTTCAAGTACTGATCCTCGAGGAAGCCCTTCTTGACCCAAGGCCCCGAAAGGGGCCTTTGTCGTTTGCTGGAGAGGGAATCCCTCACGGCGCCGCTCGCGCGGCTGGTTCGGCCGGCCAGGTGCTAGGGCCGTTTCCGCCCTGCGCGCGCGGACGCGCTTCGGGCTCCAAGGCACGATCCAAGCACCTTGGCATTCGATTCCCTCTCTCCAAGCAAAAAGGCCCTGACGGGCCCTTTGCTTGGTGCCTGGAGAGGGAATCGAACCCCCGACACATGGATTTTCAATCCATTGCTCTACCAACTGAGCTACCCAGGCGGGAAGGAACAGTCTATCGAGGCTCCGGGGATTTTCAAGTGCGGATCAGGGCCGGAATGGTGCATCCTGGATGTTTGGGAGTGCAGACATCATGGCCGCGGACGTGCGTAATAAGGAAATCCAGGTGCAAAAACCGGCCCAGAGCCTGGAGCACTTCCAGGCGAAGGTGGCTTCTGGGGACGATCTCGAGACGGGGATCCTCCGGCAGCTCCTGATCGGCCTCGGGGCCGTGGCGGTGCTGGGCCTGACCTGGGTGGGCGTGGATGCCTGGATGGCCAAGGGGCTGGAGCGCCACGAAAGTGCCCTGGCGGAGGTCCTCGCCAAGGTGGAAGGCCCGGGCGGTCTTCCCCTCCCGGCGGCGGAACTGGAAACCCGCATGCGGGAAAACCTTCCGGCCCTGGAGGCCCTTGCCAAATCGGCGCCCTCCTCCCGCCGCGCCGTAGTCCAGGGGCTGGCGGCCAGCTGGAAGCTCCAGCTGGAGGGACGCGGCGCCGCGCCGGCCGTGGATCTCAAGGATCCCTGGGCCCGCATCCGCGAAGGTCAGCGCCTCCTGTCCCGGGGCGAGGCGGAGGCCGCCGCCGCCATGCTGGAGCCCCTCCGCAAGAGCGCCACCCCCGGGGCTCCCTGGGGCCAGCTTTGGTGGGCCACCCGCCTGGACGTGGACCGCCTGAAGGTCGACCGGACCCAGGCCCTCAAGGACGTGGCCGAGTACAAGGCCCAGTACAAGGGCGAGGCGGATTCCAGCGAGATGGACAAGCTCCTCGCGGGGATCTAGATCCCCGGGCCCCCAGGCCCCCAACACCCGATCCCTCCATCCCATGGAGTTCCGCGATGCGCATGTACGACCTCATCTACGCCAAGAAGCTGGGGGGTAGCCTCAGCGCGGAGCAGATCGCCTATTGGGTGCGGGGGGCCGCGGATGGCAGCATCCCGGACGAACAAAGCGCCTCCCTGCTCATGGCTGTCTGCTGGCGGGGCATGAGCACCGAGGAGACCCTGGCCCTCACCCTGGCCATGAGGGATTCCGGCGCCCGCGTGGACCTCTCCTCGGTTCCCGGCCTCAAGGTGGACAAGCACAGCACCGGCGGCGTGGGGGACAAGACCACCCTCATCCTGGGCCCCATCGTCGCGGCCTGCGGCGTGCCCTGCGCCATGTTCAGCGGCCGGGGCCTCGGCCACACCGGGGGCACGGTGGACAAGTTCGCGGCCGTCCCGGGCCTCCGGGTAGAGCTGAACGAGGCCGAATTCGTCCGCAGCCTTCGGGAGACCGGCTTCGCCAACAGCGCCCAGACCGGAAACATCTGCCCTGCGGATAAGAAGCTCTACGCCTTGCGGGACATCACCGCCACCGTCGAGTCCATCCCCCTCATCACGGCCAGCATCATGAGCAAGAAGCTGGCGGGCGGTTCCGACGCGCTGGTGCTGGACGTGAAGTGCGGCAGCGCGGCCTTCATGAGGACGCCGGAGGAGGCTCGCACCCTCGCCCGCAGCATGGTGGACGTGGGCAAGGCCCACGGCATGCGCATCAAGGCCCTCATCACCCGCATGGAGGAACCCCTCGGTTGGGCCATCGGCAACGCCCTCGAGGTCATGGAATCGGTGGAGATCCTTCGGGGGCAGCACGGGGAGGGCGTGCTGGCGCGCATGAGCTTGAGGCTGGCAGCGGAAATGGTGGTCCTGGGCGGGGCCGCCCGGGATCTGGCCGAAGCCGAGGCCAAGGTGGCCGCGGTGGTGGCCGACGGCTCCGCCTTCCGGCTCCTGCAGCGCTTCGTGGCCCTCAACGGCGGGAACCCCGCCTCCCTGGAGGACTTCTCGCGGCTGCCCCAGCCTGCTCGCAGCTTCGAGGTCCGCGCCGAACGCGGCGGTTACGTCCACGCCGTCGACGGCCGCGCCCTGGGGATCTATGCCATGGAGCTGGGGGCCGGGCGCAAGAGCCAGTCCGACGTCCTGCACTCCGGGGTGGGCCTGCGCCTGAACGCCACCGTGGGGGACAGGGTGTAGGCGGGACCGGTCCTGTTGCGCGTGCTCGCCCCAGCTCGGGAGGTGCCCCAGCCCCCCGCTGGCTGGCTGGACCTCCGCGACGGGGCCGCCCAGGCCTCTCCCTGGCTGCTGGAGGAGCTGGACTGATAGTCGCCGTCTCAGCCCGGATCGTGCATGCACGATCCGGGCTGGCACCAGGCAACGAAAAAGGCCGCCCGAGGGCGGCCTTTTCGTGCAGGTCCGGGCTTAGAACCGGAGCTTGGCGCCGAAGCGGAAGCTGCGGCCCGCCTGCCAGGCGGTGGCGCTGTCGGCGTAACCAGCAGGCTGGGGGTTGCCGCCGCTGTCCGTGAGCTGCTCGGCGGTGTTGGTAATCGGGCGGGAGTTGTAGGCGTTGAAGACGTCGATGTAGGGGCTCACCTTCATGTTGCCGGCGGTGAACTCCATCTCGGCGTGGAGGTCCAGCTTGGTGGACGTGGGACGGCGGCCGAACTGGCCCAGCTTCAGATCCACCGGGATGTCGTTGCCGTAGGAGCCGAAGTCCTTGCTGTTGTCGCCGTAGGTGGCGGTGCCGTCGTCGAGGTGGCCGGTGGGCGGGACGCGCTGGAGCAGGACGCTGGCGCCCAGGGTCAGGGGGTGGCCCAGCCCGTGGAGCTTGTAGCTGCCGTACATCTTCAGCTGGTGCGTGCGGTCCAGGGGGAGGAGGCCGGTGCCCACGTAGGGCCAGAAGTCGAAGGAGGCCGTGATGTTGGCGTCTGGCTGGCCGTTGGAGGAGGACACGAGGCCCTGGTAGTTGCCGTAGGAGCGGCTCAGGGTGTAGTTGAGCGAGAAGTAGTAGCGGTCCGCCTTCTTTTCCAAGGAGAACTCGGCGGCCTTGTACTCGTTGTAGGCCTTGGGGTAGAGGGTGTTTACGCCCGTGAAGTCGTACTGGAGCGGGTTTCCATCGGCGCCGATGCCCTTGTACTTGAGGGTGGAGCCGGGGTTCCAGATGATGGCGGGCTGGCCGCCCAGGGTGTAGTCGTCGCCGTGGCCGTTCTTGTCCACCAGGGTATTGCCGTCGGCGTCCACGAAGACGGAGTCCTCGATGACGTTTTCCAGCTTGCGGTACTTAAGGTTCAGGCCCGCGGACCAGCCGTTGTCGAAGGTCTGCTGGTAGCCCAGGAGAATTTCCTTGCGCCGGGGCAGCTTGATCCCGTCTTGGACCGGCGGATGCAGGAAGGAGGCGCCATAGTTGACCACCAGATCCGGGGTGGAGGCATTGTAGCTTCCGACCTGGTTTGTGGCGGAGCTGTATACGTACTGACCCTTGGCGCCCGCTTTCCGAAGGTTGCTGTAGTAGCGGTTCTCAATGAAGGACTCACCGGCGAATTCGCGGATGGTCAGCCGCTGGGGGATGCTTTCGTAGTAGTGGGCGAAGCTGCCGGACAGCTTGGACTTGCCATTGCCCTGGACGTCCCAGGTGAAGCCCAAGCGGGGCTGGACGTAGTCACTGGCCTTGAAGCTGAGCACTTTCTGGTTGTTGCTATCCAACTGGTCCTGGTCCTCGGCCCGAGCTCCGTAGAACACGTGGAGGCGGGGGGTAACCTGCCAGTCGTCCTGGACGTAGTAGCCGCGGTAGACGGCCTTCACGCCGGCGTCGTTGGAGATCACGCGGTCACGCAGGCGCCCGCCGCTGCCGTCGATGGTGTAGCGATGGCCGCCGGACACGCGCTCCCAGAGGTCGTATTCGGACTGGAGGTCCGAGAAGCCCGCCTTGAGGCTGTGATCTCCGAGGATCCAGGTGAAGTTGATGTTCCCCTGCTTGGAGATCATGTACTCGTGGGTGTAGAGACCGTAGCCGCCACGATGATAGATGGTGGTGTCGTCCGTGAGGTAGCTGGGCAGGGTGCCCGCGCCGCCGCCGGGGACCGCCTGCTTGGAGGTGGCGCCCTGGAACCAGTGGCGGTCATTGATGATGGGGACCTCGCTGGCGGTGGGGTCCACCTTGTCCACGAGGCGGGACTGGCCCAGCTTGGCGCTGAGGAACATCGAGGGATTGATGGTCCAGTCGTAGGCGATGGAGGCGCCCGTATTGTTGTTGGTGGTCGTGGCGCCCAGGTTCGCGTCGCCAAAGGCCGTGGCGCTGACGGCGCCGCCCAGGGGCACGCCGTAGGTCTGCTTGGTCTCTAGGCCGTTATGGGTGAGGTTGGCGGTGATCTGCTGGTTGGGGGTGATGTACCAGTTCAGCTTCACGAAGGCCTGGTCCTCGGTGCCCTTGGTGTCGTCGCCGCTGAAGCCGCTGAAGTTGGTCTGGCCCTTCTGGGTGGTGAAGTTGCCCTGGGCGCCCACGGAGTAGAAGAGGGTGTCCTTGATGAGGGCGCCGCCCACCCAGGCCGCCACGTCGGTGCCGCCGGTCTGGTTCTGCTCGATGGTGAAGTTGGTGCGCTTGGCCTTGGGGAAGAAGCCCGTGGGCGTGGTGCTCACGGAGAAGGTGCCGTGGAAGTCGTTGCTGCCGGACTTGGTGATCATGTTGATCACGCCGCCTAGGGCGCTGAATTCGGGCTTGAAGCCGCCGGTCTGCACGTCCATCTGGTCGATGAAGTCGGTGTTCAGGCTGGCGCCGCGGCCGCCGTAGCGGAAGTCCGTGGTGCTGAGGCCGTCGATGCTCCAGGCGTTCTCGGCGCCGGAGGCGCCGTTGATGGTGACGTCCATGCCCTTGCTGGAGAAGCCGGAGCTGGTGACGCCGGGGGAGAGGAAGACCATCTGGGCCACGTCGCGGCCCTTGGGCACCGCGTCTACGGTCTCCAAGGAGAAATTGGTGCCGGTGGTCAGGGAGGTCGCGTCCACGGTCTTGGCGGCGGCGACCACTTCCACGGTGGCGCCGCTCTCCTTGGCCATCTTGAGGTTGACGGGCTTGGTCTCGTTCACCGACAGGACGACGTTCTGGCTGAGGGTCGCCATCCCGGACTTGGACACGGAGATCTGCCAGGAGCCGCCATTCAGCAGGGAGAAGAAGGCGCGGCCGTCGGCCCCGGTGTTGAGGGTACGGGTGATCTGGCCGGAGCTGACGCGCACCGAGGCGCCGGCGACAGGCGTTCCGCCGGTGTCCAGGACCGTCACCTGAAGGGCGCCCGTCGTCACGGACTGGCTGTAAGCGAAGCCGCCGCCAGCGAGGAGAAGGGCAAGGCTGCCCAACCGGAAACTGCGGATATTCACGAGACCTCCATGAATGAGTGAGAGGGTGGGGAAGGGGCGCCCGTTACCGGGAAGCCAGTGAGTAACCGAGGATGTTGGTCGAGAAGGAGGGTTGGACGAGGATCCGTAAATGGAATATCCCTGGGGATCTCCAGGATGCCGGCCAACGACTAGAGTGCCGGATGGAGCATTTCATTAGTCCGGGAACCATGCAAGAAAAAATGTCACATAGGAATCACTGGACTCGGGACCCCGGACAGACCCTGTTTTCCGGTGTTCCAGCCCTGAACAGAAAGGGGCCCCGCAGGCGGGGCCCCTCCTGGCTAGACTGATCCGGAAGGGATCAGAAATGCCACTTCACGCCCACCTGGACCCAGGAGGGATTGGCACCGTAGGCACCAATGTTGGCCGGGTCGTCGGAGGTAGGGTTGGGACGGTTCTGCACGCCCAGTTCCGTCATCTGGACCATGAGTTCCGAGGACCAGCTGCGATTGAAGGCATATTCGATGCCCAGGCGGGCGCCGAACTTGATCCCCTTGTCGGTGGGGAGGCCCAGGCTGGGATCGGCGCTGGCGTCCAGGGTCTTCTTCTGGCTGTACTTGTTGAGGGACAGGCCGGTGATGAGGTTGAGGTGCTCCACCTGGGTCCTGATGATGATGTCGCCGAAGAGCTGCACCGAGGTCAGGGAGGTCTTCACGCCGTCCTTGGAGGAACCCGGGAAGGAGGCGAAGGCCAGGCCGGCCCGGTAGGGGACGTCGGTCTTGGCGAGGCTTCCCTGGTAGGAGAAGTCAACGATCGCCCCGGAGGAGTTGTTGGTGATGTTTTTCAGTCCGTCCAGGCCGCTGATCAGGTGGAGTCCCACGGCGAAGGGGGCCGAGGCTTCCTGGGCGGAGAGGCCCAGGCCGCCGAGCATGAGGCCGGCAGTCAGGGTGCGGAAAAGGGATTTGAGGTTCATCGAGTCTCCCGATCCAGTTAGAACTTCAGACCGATGCTGAAGGCAGCACTTCGGTTGCTGATGTGATGGTTGTTACCAGTGCCCGCCTCGGTGGTGCCAAAGCCGATGGGAGTACGGTCGCTGACATAGAGGCCGGAGAAGCCGCCGTTGCTGGGAGCGAAGGTGTTGTTCCAGGTGGCAACCATCTGGGTGTTGAAGAGGTTGTTCATCTGGAGGTCGCCGAAGAGGTGCACGGCGCCGATGCCGAGGGGAACGTCGTAGGCGAGCTTGAAGTCCACCTGGTAGGTGTCGTTGAAGCTGTACTGGCCACGGCCCCCGTAGTACTGGGTGTAGGAGCCGGGAGCGGCCGGGTTGGCAGCGCTCGTCTGGACGAGGCCGCTGGGGGCGGCGTTGGCGGCGGACCAGTTGTTGCCGGAGTCATAGCGCATCAGCCAGGCGTAGCTGATCTTGCCCTGGCCCAGGGGCAGCTCCGCGGTCAGGTAGATGCGGGCCCGGTGGGACTGGTTGTTGGCCAGGGGGCCGACGGGGGCGAAGTCGTTATCCGAAAGGCCGAGCACCTGGGTCAGCTGGATGCGCTGGTAGTGGGGGCCGTAGGAATTGGGGGTGTTGTCGCGGAAGGTCTGGCCGCCCAGCCCCTGGTCGCCGCCCTGGGAGTTGCCCACCAGGCGGCTGTAGGTGTAGTTGCCGCCCCAGGTCCAGGTGTGGGAGATCTTTCCGAGGAATTCCAGCTCCAGGCCGTTGTACTCGCGCTTGAGGAGGCTGGAGTTGAAGATCCGGGTGGTCTGGGAGAGCTTGCTGCCCAGGCCGCTGTTGGTGGGATCGGCGATGGTCACCCACTGGTCGGGCTGGTAGTCCTGGGCGAAGGCCCAGTCGTCGCCCCAGGAGCGGTGCACGTAGGTCAGGCTCACGTGGGACTGGTTGTCGTAGGTGCGCTTGTAGCCGAGGGTGTACTCGTCCAGGTAGGGGGAGCGGAGGTTGGAAGCCACCACGTTGTTCTTGCTGGAGTCGGCGAAGGCGAAGATGCGCTTGTAGTTGGCGGCGTTGGTGAGGGTGGCGTAGTCCACGAAGCGCACGTCGGAGCCCACCACGCCCGCGCCCGGATCGGCGGCGTTGGCGAACCAGCCGGCCGAGTAGGTGGTGGAATCGGCCTTGGACACGAAGGCGTCCGTGAAGCCCTGGTTGAAGTCGCCGAAGAAGCGGGCGATGGTGCCGGTGAAGACGTGCTTGGAATCGCCGTTCAGGTCGTAGCGGGCCTGGAAGCGGGGGCTGAAGTCGCTGTGCTTGGCCAACTGGACGCCGGTGGTGTCGGTGACCTTGGAGGTCTCGAAGCGGCCGCCGAACATCAGGTTCCAGTGGGAGTTCAGCGTCCAGGCGTCGTTGACGTAGAGGGCGTCCAGGCGGTTGCGCGTGGTGCCGTCCTTGCCCAGGCCCTGGATGAGGCTCGGGGCGAGCCCGCGAAGACCGCTGGCGTCCTGGCCATTCCGACTGGGGCCCATCCAGTTGATGACGGGGAAGAGGTAGGAATCCGAGCCGGCGTTGTAGAACATGCCGCCCACGCGGAAGAACTGGTTCAGGGCGCCCTGGGCGCGGGAGGTGCCGCGCACGGCTTCGAAGTAGTCGAGGCCGAAATCGAATTCGTGCTGGCCGGCGGCGTCCACGAACCACTTCATGTTGAGGTTGCCGCTGCGGTTGTTGCGCTGGTCGGGAGTGGGGGTGATGCCCAGGCCGAAGGGCTGGGTCAGGCCCTGGCGGCTGCCGGGGCTGCCGCCGTTGCGGCCGGCGTAGACGATGAGGCCCTCACCGGTGCCGTACTTGGGATCGCCGACGGGGAACTGGGCGAAGGTGTCCACCTTGCTGTAGCGGCCCTCGATGAAGAGGCTGGAGGACAGGATGCCCTTGTACTCCACGCCCAGCACCTTCTGCTCTTCCTTCTGGTCGCCCAGGGCGGCCAGGCGGGAGACCTGGGTGTTGGGATCGCCGAAGGGATCCCGAGGACCGAGGTTGGTGGTGCTCTTGCTGTAGGAGAGGGAGACCGTGTGGTCCGTGGTGATGGCGCCGGTGAGCTTGCCTTCGGTGTACTT